>CALBTA010000503.1 GCA_937967755.1 uncultured Planctomycetaceae bacterium
CA
The DNA here is from genome assembly GCA_937967755.1 of uncultured Planctomycetaceae bacterium. GTDB lineage: Bacteria > Planctomycetota > Planctomycetia > Pirellulales > Pirellulaceae > CALBTA01. Next base: position 3 of record CALBTA010000503.1, read on the forward strand.
TGTCGTAGCCTTCGTAGTTGGTACGTGCCAGTTCGCTGGTTTTGGCGTTGATATCGCCGAGCGTGCCAGTGCCGATGGAGAGGGCTTCTTGCTCCAGGTCGACATAGCGGAAGCCGACACCCATTTGGCCGCTAATGTGATTGCCGCGGTCGCTATAGGTAATCATCGAGTCGGAAACGAACAGCGACAAGCGTTCTTGGTTGTATCGTCCGAAGACCTGCAATTGAGCCGGGTCGGCTTGGATGAGGTTGCTCTATTCACCGGCCAGCACCCAGAGTCCGCCTACACCCAACCCGCATTTTTGAGTGTGCAGCCAAATTCGGGGCGAATAGAATACGTGATCGCGATCCAACTCGCTATCCGCGGACCCGAAATTCACGTTAACAGGAATCGTTCGAGAACTGAACGATCCGTTTGCGACGTTTCCGTCCAAAATGGGAACGAGGATAGTGCCTTCCACAGAACCGTTGAAAATTGCCGGGCAACCGGGCGGAGGGCAACACGCGTCACAGCAACCCAAGCAGCCGTCGAAGCAATCGCCGCAGCCGCCGCAACCGTTCTGCCCACAGCCGCCCAGACACATGTCGCAACCACAGTCGCTGACGCACATGTCACAGCCGCCGCAGCTGCCGCAGCAATCGCCCATCATCGGGCCGGGCATGCCATGTCCGTAAGACGCGGGTACAACCATCGAAGGTGGGCCCATCATCGGACCGCCCATTGGCGGACCCATCATCGGGCCGGGCATCACAGGAGCAGCCTGCGGAGGCCCAAACATTGGGCCGGGTGCTGTTTGAATCATGCCGGGTTGTTGCGCTTGTGCGGCAGCAACCAAAAGCACGCCGAGTACCGTCGCATATGCGGCTCGAACCCTTAACATCATTCCCCTCCTGCTGTAGTTCGGCGATTATCGGTCAACCGCCCGTTGATGAACTTGTCTGCCACACGTTACAACCCAAGCTGACGCACTTGCGGCGTACGGGTGGAATAAGTGCTAATCCCGATACAACCCATCGGCCCCGAGCAACCGGAAGAACCAGTGAGATTCGGATTGTTGGAAAAGTTTTCGCACACTGCCAACTGAACGCACAGCGCCCAAACTCAACGTGATGCGATTTTCAAGTTGCAGCGCCTGACCGGGCCGGACGCGTCACAAACTGTTTAATTATCACGACTTACACGCAAAGCATCATGGGCAAGCAATACATTTACACTATCGCCGATTTGACCAAGAAGCATGGCCAGCGGGCGGTGCTATCGGATATTTGGCTGGCGTTTTACCCCGGGGCGAAGATCGGTGTATTGGGGAAGAACGGGTCGGGAAAGAGTTCGTTGCTGCGGATCATGGCTGGTCAAGATCAGGAATTCGATGGCGAAGCCCGCCTGACCGAAGGATTTACCGCCGGGTTTCTTCCGCAAGAACCACAGCTGAACCCTGAGAAGGATGTCCGCGGCAACGTCGAAGAAGCGGTCGCCCACCGGCGCGGAATGTTGGACGAGTTCAACGATATCAACGCCCGCCTGGCCGAGCCTCTGGAAGACGACGAGATGCAGCAACTGTGCGACCGCCTCGCCGAAGTGCAAGACGCCATCGACGCTGACAATATCTGGGAGTTGGATCGCGAAATCGAAATCGCCATGGACGCGATGAATCTGCCGCCTGGCGATGCGTCGGTTGAACCGCTTTCAGGCGGAGAGCGCCGCCGGGTTGCGCTTTGCAAGTTGCTGCTGCAAAAGCCCGACCTGTTGCTGCTGGACGAACCGACCAACCACCTCGACGCCGACTCAGTCGCCTGGCTGGAACGCCATCTGCACGATTACCCGGGCACGGTTGTTGCCGTTACGCACGACCGATATTTCTTGGACAACGTCGCCGGCTGGATTCTGGAACTCGATCGCGGCAAGGGCATTCCGTGGGAGGGCAACTATTCTTCGTGGTTGGAGCAAAAGCAAGAGCGGTTGGCTCGGGAAGAGAAGTCGCAGGCGGCGCGTCAGAAAACATTACAGCGCGAGATGGAATGGATCCGCATGTCGCCCCGTGCCCGCCAGGCGAAGAGCAAGGCCCGGATCAAAGCTTACGATCAGATGGCGGGCGAACGCTTCGAAGAACGCAATGACGAGTTCGAGATTCAAATTCCGCCTGGTCAGCGGCTGGGCCAGTTGGTGGTCCAAGCCGACGGTATTTCCAAGGGCTTCGATGACAAGCTATTGATCGACGACCTTTCTTTCAACCTGCCCGCAGGCGGCATCGTCGGCGTAATCGGGCCCAATGGGGCTGGCAAGACTACGCTGTTCCGCATGCTCACCGGCGATCAACAGCCCGACGAAGGGCAACTGCGGATCGGCCCGACGGTCGAGATGGGCTACGTCGATCAATCGCGCGATGCCCTCGACGACGACAAAACTATCTTCGAGGAAATCTCCGGCGGCCATGACACGTTTGAAATGGGCGGCCGCAAGATCAATGCCCGGGCTTACGTTTCGCGGTTCAACTTCCGCGGGACCGATCAGGAAAAGAAGGTCGGCGTCCTCTCTGGCGGCGAGCGGAACCGAGTTCACCTGGCCAAGCTGTTGCGGCAAGGTTGTAACCTTCTGCTTCTGGACGAACCGACGAACGATCTGGACGTCGATACGTTGCGGGCTTTGGAAGAAGCCATTTTGAATTTCGTCGGCTGCGTGGTGGTCATCAGCCACGACCGCTGGTTTTTGGACCGCGTTGCAACGCACATCCTGGCGTTCGAAGGCGAGGGCCACGTACACTGGTGCGAAGGAAACTTCCACACCTATGAAGAGCAACGCCGCGAGCGCCTGGGCATCAACCCCGATGAGCCGAAGCGGTTTCGCTACAAAAAGCTCACGCACTGATGTAGGCTATTCTCGGTAGCGGGGGCTTCCAGCCACCGTCGAAGCGACTTCAAGCTAACCATCACGGTGGCTGGCAGCCCCCGTGACGCGTTGGGTATCATATCTGCGGGCCAGGCAATTCTACAAAGGACCGTCATCATGCGTACCGCCGCCGTTGTGTCTCTCGCGATGCTACTGTCCCTCGTTAGCATTTCCCAAAGCCAAACGCGAATCGAAAAGGTCCTCGCCGACCGCGAAAAGTTCATCGAAGACGGCGATTGGATTTACCAAGACTTCGAAGCCGCCAAGCGGGCGGCGTCGGAAGCCGATAAGCCGCTGATGGTTGTGCTGCGCTGCATTCCCTGTGAAGAGTGCGTCAAGCTGGACGACGACGTCTTCGAGAAAGACGAAGCGATCAAACCGCTGCTGGAAAAGTTCGTCCGCGCCCGCGTTGTTTCGACCAACGGGTTGGACCTGGCGACGTTTCAGTTCGACACCGACAACTCATGGATGGTCTTCTTCCTGAATGCTGATGGAACGATCTACAGCCGGTTTGGCACACGTAGCGACCGGACGGAATGGAAGGATGATGTCTCGGTCGAAGGTTTGGCTAATGCGATGAAAGGCGTGCTGCAACTGCACAAACAATACCCGGAAAACAAAGCGTCCCTCGCCGGTAAGCGCGGTCCGAAGCCGCGCTACGCGTCGCCGGAACTTTACCCGACGCTAAAGCAGAAATACCAATCGAAGATCGCCTTCAACAATAATGTGGTGAAAAGTTGTATCCACTGTCATCAAATCGGCGACGCAGAAAAGCAACACTACCGCGATCGTAAGGAAGCGATGCCGGAAGAAATCTTGTTTCCCTACCCGCACCCCAAGTCGATCGGGCTGATCCTCGACCCTGATCAACCTGGAAAGATACTCAAGGTCACTGAAGAGTCGCCTGCCGCGAAATCGGGCTTTAAAGCTGGCGGGGTCATCCAAGCCATCAACCAGCAACCGATTCTATCCATCGCCGATGTGCAATGGGTGCTGCACAACACATCGCCCGATGGTGGGGAATTGAACGTATTGGTCACCAAATCCGGCCCCGCCAACCAGCGAGGTCTCGAGATCGGCTACATGAAGTTGAACTTGGACGAAGGTTGGCGACGCCTGGACGATATCTCTTGGCGGGTCAGCAGTTGGCCGCTGCGCCGGATGGGCACGGGCGGGCTGAAACTGCAAGCTCTGTCCAACGAGCGGCGCGAACAGCTCAACCTGCCCGACGACCAGATGGCGTTGCTGGTGATGCACGTCGGCCAATACGGCCCGCACGCCGCGGCAAAACGGGCCGGGTTCCATAAAGGCGATATCATTCTGGCGTTCGACGGTCAGGATGACCTGATGCGCGACGGCGATCTGCTCGCCTACGCCGTCACCCACCGACAAGCCGGCGAGCGCGTCAAAGTCAACATCCTCCGCGGCGAACGGAAAATGGAACTCACCTTGCCGATGCAGAATTGAAGTCGCTGATGCACGCGATCCGCATGGTGAGCCAGCGAGACGCACAACGGGCATCGATTGAAAGCAACGATCGACCTCCCACCATTGGTGTCAAAGACGAGTAAAACTTCCGGTTTACTCTGAGGAATTGCCTCACCTCCGGAGAAGTGACTTACTCTGCCACGGTATCGCCGGCGTCGATGGATAAGAGGGCGTTGAGGACTTGCGACGAGGTCAGATTGCCGAGCCAGCGGACAGTTCCGTCAGCCATAACCGCGTGGGCACCGCCGGCGGGGTGGTAGCTGCCGATTTCGCGGGCGGCCCCGCTGTTCAGCGCCAGCGGAACGGTCGCCCGGTCGAGGTCTTTCGGTTCCAACCAGTTTTGGCTGCACGCGGCGACTTCGACCAGCAGAATCGTATTGCCGGGGCCGTCGGTGATGTCGCTTAGTTGTGTCGTCTTCGCCCCGTCGAAAACGCAACCCTGGCCAGAGACGACCAGGTAGCTCGTCTCGATGCTCGAGTTACTGAAGGTATCGTCCGGGCAGTGGTAAATGTCTGGCATCGGAGACACTTGCCAGGCGTGTTGCGGGTTGTCCCACGAACTGCTCATGTCGTAGTTGCGGTACAGCGCGTTCTCGCCCAGATAGGGGAGCAGCAGCACCCGCCAACTGTGCCGCGGCGTGCCGTCGGCGGCAGCGATGTAGGCGGGCGGGAAGTGGCCGTGATCGTCGTGATAATCGAGCATCGCTTGCCCAATGCGGGCGAGGTTGCCGGCGCAGGCTTGCTGCTTGGCGGTCGCCTGGGCGAGTTGCGTCGACGGCATCGAAAGAACCACCAGCACGACGACCAGCGCGATCAGCAGACCCATCCCGCCGAGGGTTACCAGCAGCACCGCGATCGAACTGCCGGCGTTGTCCGTTTGCTGCGCGGATTTCGGGGCGAGCAAATCTTCGGGGTCGGGCTCGACGGTGATCGGCTTCCCGCAAACCGCACACTCGCCTGTCTGGCCGACGAGGCTGTCGTCGACCCTCACGCGGTGGTTGCAGTGCGGGCAAGTGAAGTGGAACGGCATAGTTCCATTTTACGACCGCTGTGCGCCGGGGCTACCAGCCGAAGCCCCACCAGAACCAAAACGCCCCCAGCCCTGAGAAGGCGAGCAGCGCGAAAATGACCACGACGACACCGCAGGTAATCGATACGCCGGCAGCCGCTCCGCCGGTCAGGTCCACCTTTTCCTGCGGGATGACCGCCCCCTGTGTCGTCGCCAGCGGAACGGTAATCGGATTCCCACAAGCGATGCACTTGCCCGACTCGCCGGAGTACTTGTCCTCGACAAGTGTCTCGTGCTGGCAGTGAGGGCAGGCAAAGGGGATCGGCATGGTGTCGGCAAACGCATCTCTTCGACGGCTTGGGAAGACCGTCGAACTTAGCGGCGTGCTTCTTGTACAACGTTGATGAATTGTTCCGCTAGTTTCGTCAGCGTACGCATGTCTCCTGATTCGACGGCCGATTGTCTTACCAATGACCCACCCACGCCGAGCGCACAAGCGCCCGCGCGGATAAAATCGGCGGCGTTGTTCAGGTCGACACCGCCGGTGGGCATCATCGGGATGTGCGGCAGCGGCGCGCGGAGGGCTTTCAGGTGTTTCGGCCCGGCACTGTCGGAGGGGAAAATCTTGACGACATCGGCACCGGCTTCCCAGGCGGCAATGACTTCCGTCGGCGTGAACGCACCCGGCATGACCAGCCTCTGGCTGCGGCGGCAAAGCCGAATCACGTCGCGGTTAGTGCCAGGCGATACGATGAACGCGGCACCCGCCCGAATCGCCTCTTCGGCGGTTTGCGGGTCCAGCACCGTACCCGCGCCTACCAACGCCCGCTCGCCCAAGCTGCTGATGACTCGCCGGATCACTTCGCTCGCATTGGGGACGGTGTAAGTGATCTCCAGAATATTGACACCCCCTTCGACCAGGGCGTGGGCCGCCTCGACCAGCCGCTCGCCACTGCTGGCCCGAATGACCGCGACCACGCCGGTGTTGATGATTCGCTGCAGTTGCTGGTCGGTGGTCATCGCATCGGGTCAATCAACAATCGGTGTTTTTTCGTAAGAACCCAGCACTTCGAGGCGAACCGCCTTTTTGCCAAGCGCCTCGACCGCCCGCTTCACCTTGGTTTCCGCTTCGTGCCCTTCTAGCTCGACGAAGAACAAGTACTCGCTGGGTAAATCGGGGATGGGGAATGATTCAATCCAGGTCAGGTTCAGCCGGTTTCTTTTGAATAGGTTCATCGCGTCGGCCAGTGCGCCCGGTTGATGAGCGACCTGGAACATCAGCGCCGTCTTGTCGTTCTTGGTGCGGGGGCTGGGCTCGTTGCCGATCACTGCGAAGCGGGTGACGTTGTTCGGGTTATCTTCAATGTTTGCCGCGATGACGGCCAGGCCGTAATTCACAGCCGCTTGCCGGCTGGCCACGGCCGCGGCCCCGCGCTTGTTCGCGGCCAGTTCCGCGGCGGCGGTCGTGCTGGCTGTTTCATGCAACTGCGCGTGCGACAGGTGCTTCGCCAACCAATCACGGCATTGCGAAATCGCTTGCGGCTTGCTGTAAACATCGGTGACCCCCGCGCGATCACACTGCCCCAGCAGGTTGTGGTGAATCCGCAGTTGCACCTCTCCGCAAATTCGGGCAGGCGTGCGGGCGAACATATTCAGCGTGTCGGCGATGCGGCCGTCGGTCGAGTTTTCCATTGGAACTAGCCCAAAGTCAGCCCGGCCGCCAATGACTTCCTCGAACACGGCGGCGATCGTTCCGACGGGAATCAACTCGGCCGATTGCCCAAAGCGCTGCACCGCTGCGCTGTGGCTGTAGCTGAACTCCGGCCCGAGATAGGCGGCGCGCGTCGGCGCGTCGAGAGCGCGGCAGCCGCTGATGACTTCGCGAAAAACCGAGCGCACGACTTCGTTACTCAACGGCCCCTTGTTCGCCTTCGCCAGCGCCGCATGGATTTTGTTTTCACGCTGGGGGTCATACGGCGAATCTTCCCCCGCCCGTTTCGCCCTCGCGATCTGCTCGGTCAGCGCGGCCCGCTCGTTGATCCGCGCCAACACTTGCTTGTCGATCTTGTCGACCTCGCGGCGAAGTTGGTTGACGGTGGGCTTTTCGGAGGAGGAACGATTCTTAGCCACTCAATTTTTCCACGCAGAGGTTTCAAGGGCTGGACGGACTACTGCCAAAATGGCAGACCGCCCGCCCGCCGGAACTGGCCAACCATCCAATTATGCAGTGTCAGAATGGCATACGAACCCAGTCGAGCCGACAATCGACTTGCCTTAAACGCCCACCCTATACCGTAAGTTGTTGGTATATAACAACTTACGTTCGCATCGCTCAGCTGGCACGATTTCCGGCACGGTCTTTGCAATAAGAATTTCGCAAACTAAGCAGGGGGCGGCAAGTCCCCAGCTTATTCGACGAATCAATCCCAGCAACCCAACGAGGGCTGCTCGAAATCAACCGCTGCGGCGGTAACGCAATCCAAGGAGAAATCACATGGCAGCAGGTGAAAAAATTATCGGTATCGATCTCGGCACGACGAACTCGGTCGTCGCGGTGATGGAAGGCAGCGAGCCGAAGGTCATCCCCAACGCCAACGGCAACCGGCTAACACCTAGCGTTGTCGCGCTGACTGACAAGGGCGAAACGCTGGTGGGCGACCTGGCAAAGAACCAGCGCGTCACGAACCCGACGAAGACGATCTATTCCATCAAGCGCTTTATGGGCCGGCGTCATAGCGAAGTCAGCGCCGAAGAGAAGATGATTCCCTACGAAGTCGTCGGCGGGGCGAATGAGTTCGTCAAGGTGAAAGCGGGCGATCAGGAATTCACCCCGCAGGAGATTTCAGCGAAGGTACTTCGCGCGCTGAAAGAAGCGGCCGAATCTTACCTGGGCCACAAGGTCAACAAGGCGGTCATCACCGTGCCGGCTTACTTCAACGACTCGCAGCGCCAAGCGACCAAAGACGCCGGTGCGATTGCCGGATTGGAAGTCGCCAGAATTATCAACGAACCGACCGCGGCGGCGCTCGCTTACGGTTTGGGCAGCAAGAAGAACGAGAAGATCGCCGTCTTCGATCTCGGCGGCGGCACGTTTGATATTTCGATCCTGGAAGTCGTTCCGCCCAGCGGAGAAGAGGGGGACGACAAGACGGTCTTTGAAGTGATCAGCACCAACGGCGATACGCACTTGGGTGGTGACGATTTCGACGACGTACTGATCAACCACGTCGCCGATTCTTATGAAAAGGACTACAGTATCGATCTGCGTAAAGACACGATGGCCCTGCAGCGCCTGCAAGAGGCGTGCGAAAAGGCGAAGCGTGAACTTTCCACGCTGGCGCAGACTGATATCAACCTGCCGTTCATCGTCGTGCCGGAATCGGGTCCGAAGCACTTGCAAATGACAATCACCCGCGCCGAATTCGAGCGGCTGGCGGACGAGTTGTTCGACCGCATTCGCGGCCCGGTAAGAAAGGCGCTGGAAGACGCGAAGATGAAGACCGGCGACATTGACGAGGTCGTGTTGGTCGGCGGCTCGACGCGTATCCCCAAAGTGCAGGAGATGTGCAAGGAACTGTTCGGAAAAGACCCACACAAGGGCGTGAACCCGGATGAAGTGGTCGCGGTCGGCGCGGCGATTCAAGGTAGCGTACTCTCCGGCGACCGGACCGACGTGCTGCTGCTGGACGTAACGCCGCTGTCGCTGGGCATCGAAACTTTGGGCGGCGTGTTCACCAAGCTGGTTGAACGCAACACCACGATTCCCGCCGAGCGGAAGAATACCTTCAGTACCGCGGAGAACAACCAATCGGCCGTGACGGTGCGCGTCTTCCAAGGCGAACGGGCCATGGCGGCCGACAACCGCCTGCTGGGCGAGTTCAACTTGGAAGGCATCCCGCCGGCCCCGCGCGGCATGCCGCAGATCGAAGTGAAATTCGACATCGATCAAAACGGCATCCTCAATGTTTCCGCGAAGGATCTCGGCACGGGCACGGAGCAAACCGTGACCATCAAAGAGGGCACGGCCCTGGCCGAAGACGCGATCGAAAAGATGCGCAAAGACGCCGAGTTGCACGCTGATGAAGACAAGCAAAAGCGTGAACTGGCCGAGCTGCGCAACCAGGCGGAGCAGATGTCGTTCCAGCTTGAAAAGCTGATCTCCGAGAACGCCGACAAAATCGGCGACGCCGACAAAGCCCCGCTGGAAGCCGCGATCGAGAAGACTCGCGAAGCGGCCAAGGGCGAAGACGTGGCGGCGCTCAAGTCGGCCATCGGCGAACTGGAGCAAGCCTCGCACGCGGTCAGCAAGGTGCTGTACGAAAGCTCGCAGTCCGCTGGCGGTGATACGTCGGCAGATGCGCCGAAGGGCGAAGCCGCAAACACGGAAGGCGACGATGCCATCGACGCCGAGTTCGAAGTCAAGGAATAGCTTCGTGTGTCGGAAGTCTCGAGAGACTTTCGCTACCAAAGCGATCAGCCCATTTCCGCAAAGGGTTGCAGCGTTTGCTGCAGCTCTCGCACGGCTTGTTCCAATTCGTCAAGTTTGGTATCTGGGCTCGCCTCGGCGGCGAGTGAACCATCGGCTGCTGTCAGTTCCAACTGTTCAGCCAGCCGGTGGGCGTCGGTTTCGCCGTAGTAGCGAACGCTGCCCTTGAGCGCGTGTGCCGCAATTCGCATCGCGTTCATGTCGGCTTTGCCCGCTGCGGTGCGCAAGTCGCTTAACAACTTGGGTGATTCGTCCAGGAATGCCCGGACAACGATCTGCAAAAGTTCATCATCTCCGCCCAGCGCCTCCCGCGCAGTACTGATATCGAAGCGGCTCTTCGCGGGTGGCGAATTGTCGGAATTTACGGTCTCATTGTCAGTCGGGGCTGGTCGTGTGGTTGAGCCGTTGTTCGGAAGCACATTCGGCAGCGGCGGAAGCGCGCGGCCATCGACAACTCGGGCGATCGCGTCCATCAGATCGCGCTTGCGAATCGGCTTTGTCACGTAGTCATTCATTCCGGCGTCGAGGCAACGCTGGCGGTCTCCCTGCATGGCGTGAGCGGTCAGAGCGATGATCGGAATAGCAACATCCGCTTGGCTTTTCGCTTCCATTTCGCGAATTCGCTGGGTGGCTTGAAATCCGTCCATCTCGGGCATTTCGACGTCCATTAGAATCAGGTCGAAGGCATCGGAGCCGAACTTCTCCACGGCGGCGAGACCGTTTACCGCGAACTTGGCGGTATGGCCCCACTTCGTTAGCAGAATTTCTAGCAACATCCGATTTGCCTCGCCGTCCTCGGCGACCAAAATTCGCTGCCGTGAAATCACCGGCAGGTTCTCATCCTTAATTTCGATGTCTTCGCTTGAAACTGGTTGCTGAGAACCGAGACACTTGGAAAGCTCGTCGATTAACTCCGACTGCTTGACCGGCTTCATCAAGCACGCCGCGACACCTAGCTGCTTGCGAATCGCCGCATCACCCGGCCGCTCGCCGGAGGTCAGCATGATTATTTCGGGCTGGTCGATGGCCGCCAACTCTCGAATTTTGGCGACCAGTTCTAAGCCGTCCATCTCCGGCATATGCAAATCGGTCAAGACGAGCTGGTACGGTTGATTTCCCCTGTGCGCCCTCTCAATACGATGAAGCGCGCTTTCCGCGCTAAACACAGACGTGCACTGTACGCCGAACGGGCGGAGAAGTTCTGAGACGATTTGGCAGTTCGTCTTGTTGTCATCCACGACCAAGATGCGAACGCCAGCAACGTCCAGCAGCGCGGCCGGCTGAAAGCTTGCGGAATCTTCCGCAACTTTCACGGGCAGCGTGAAACTAAACGTACTGCCCTCGCCTTCGCGGCTCTCTGCGGAAATCTCCCCACCCATCAATTCAACCAGTTGCTTGCTAATGGTCAGCCCCAGCCCCGTTCCGCCGAAGTTGCGCGTCGTGGAATTATCTGCCTGAGTGAATGAGTCGAAAACGCGCTCGATCCGGTCGGGCGGAATACCGATGCCCGTGTCCCGAATGGAAAAACGCAGCTTCGCGCTGTTATCCACCACGGGCGATTGCAAGCTGACATCCAGCAGCACTTCCCCTTCGGAAGTAAATTTGATGGCGTTGCCCACGAGGTTGATGATGATCTGCCGTAACCGGGCGACATCGCCGACGACTCCGTTAGGAACGTTGACCGCCACCCGGCACGCGATTTCCAACCCCTTGCGATGAGCGCGGAAGGCGAACACCTTCATGGTGTCGCCTAGCGCTTCGCGCAAGTTGAATGGATGCGTTTCCAACTCCACCCGGCCGGCTTCGATTCTGGAAAAGTCCAAAATTTCGTTGATGATGATCATCAAGTGCTCGGCCGATTCCATCACCGTTTGCAAGTAGCTGCGTTGCGTTTCGTCGATCTCCGTGTCGAGCATCAGTTCCGACATGCCCAGCACTGCGTTCATGGGGGTACGGATTTCGTGGCTCATGTTGGCCAGGAAGTCGCTCTGAGCGCGGCTGGCGGCTTCGGCCGCTTCCTTGGCGACGTGCAACTGCTTTTCGGCATCTTTCCGCTGCGAGATGTCGCGGACGAATGCGTTAAAGCGAACCTCTCTTTTGGATTTCAAAGGGTTAATGTTCAGCTCGACCGGAATCTCTCGGCCATCTTTGTGCAGCGCAGTTACCTCGATGGTGTTTCCCAACACAGGCCCTTCACCGGTCGTCAGGTATCGCTGCAGGCCTGTCGTGTGCGCGTCGCGAAGCTTTTCGGGGACCAACAACGACGCCACAGTCTGGCCGATCGCTTCTTCGCTCGTCCAGCCGAATGTCGATTCGGCAGCGGGGTTCCAGTCAACGATGGTGCCATTGTCGTCCATGGCGACGAATGCGTCGGTGGCCGTCTCAATAACCCGCCTCGTGCGCTCCGTCTGCCGAACGTTCTCGTCCTGAGCGACCGCCAGTTCCGCGGTGCGTTGTTCGACGCGGTGCTCCAACTCTTCTTGCGATTTCCGCAAGTTAGTGATCATCGTATTGAACGCGGCGGCCAAAGCACCGATTTCATCGCGTGAATGGATCGAAACCAGCGAGGAAAGATCTCCATCGGCGGCTACCTTGGCTTGATCCGTCAATTTCGCAAGTGGGCTGGAGATCCGGCGAGACAGCACGACGGCGGCGACCACTCCGCACAACAGCAATCCGGCATTCAGAAGTAACAGCCAGTTGCGCAACCTCTTCACCGGCGCAAGGACCTCATTCACGTCGGACTTGGCGACCATGCCGAACTTGCGAAACTTCGGATCCTGGTAGGCCACGGGCGCGAAAATTGCATAGACTTCTTCGTCACGGTAATCGGTCGCCTGAACAAACCCCGAATCCCCCGCGATGCCGCTGACCATAGCGGCAACCTGCCCGCGGCTAGTGGTTGTGGTCTGGCCTCCGCGCGCCGGGAAAAGGTAGTGCACTGTGTCACCTTCGGAGTAGCCGACCA
>CALBTA010000504.1 GCA_937967755.1 uncultured Planctomycetaceae bacterium
GGTCGCGGCGGCAGCGACACCACCGCCGTTGCCCTGGCGGCCGTGCTGCAAGCGGCCGAGTGCCAGATCTTCACAGATGTCGATGGCGTTTACACGACCGACCCACGCGTGCTGCCGGATGCCCGCCGGGTTAGCCGCGTGAGCTTCGACGAAATGTTGGAATTGGCCAGCTTGGGCGCCGGCGTGATGCACAACCGTTCGATTGAATTCGCCAAGAAGTTCGGCGTGCCGGTTCACGTTCGCAGTAGCGCGACCGACATGCCGGGAACGCTGATCGTGGCCCAAGGTGAATCGGAAGATCAGCCGGTGAGCGGCGCGGCCCTCACGAAGAATGAAGCCCGCGTCAGCATCCGGGGCATTCCCGACGTTCCCGGCAGCAGCTACGAGGTCTTCTCGCGCATCTCTGGCCGCGCGGTGACGGTCGATATGATCGTGCAAAACGTTGGTGAGGATGGCAAGGCGAACGTTTCGTTCACCGTGCCCAAAGGCGAGTTGGCGCAAACGTTGGAAGCTGTCGAAGATGCGCGAGCGGCGATTGAGATCGACGAAGTATCTTATGACGAAAACGTCGCGAAGGTATCGGTTGTCGGGCTGGGGATGGCGAAACAGACAGGTGTGGCCGATAAGATGTTCCGCACGCTGGCCGCCGAAGGCATCAACATCCACATGATCACGACCAGCGAAATCAAAATTTCAGTGCTGGTCAACCGCGACGATTGCCAACAGGCATTACGGGCTGTCCACAAGGCATTTCAATTGGATGAAGAACCGGCCGTTCCCGCCGCAGATGCCGGCCAGTTGGAAACCCCCCGTTCCGATCCGAGCAAGGTCGCGGAGGAGCTGCGCGGCGCGGAACTGGAAGAGTTGACCATCGACGACATCGACCTCGACGACACCCAAGCCCGCGTGACCATTCGCGGCATTCCCGACGCACCGGGCGTCGCCGCGAAGGTGTTCGAGGAGATCGCGGCGGCGGGCATCTTCGTTGACATGATTGTGCAAAACGTCGGCAAGCAGGGGCATGCCAACCTCAGCTTCACCGTACCGCAAGGCAAATTGCCGCAAAGCGTGCAAGTCGCCGAGCAGCTTGCCAAGACGCTCAACGGCGGTCACGTGACGCATGCTGAGAAGGTGGCGAAGCTATCGGTTTCCGGCATCGGGCTGCGCAGTCACACCAGCGTTGCCATTCGGATGTTCCGCGCGTTGACCAAGGCGGGCATCAATGTGGACATGGTCAACACTTCGGAGGTGCGGGTCAACGTCGTCGTCGACGGTTCGGAAGGATCCACCGGGTTGGCGGCACTGCATGCCGCATTCGCGGACGTGATCGGGTAGGCGGCTGGGAGGTTGGCTACCCGTCAGGATCATCCAGCAGTGCTTGAAGCCGCTCGGCGAGGTGGGGTTCCAGCCGCGTGAGCCACGACTGGTCGATCAGTTGGACACCGATCATATCCAGTATGTGAACCTGGTCCTTGCGTCGATTACTTTCCAACTTCATCCGCACCAGATCGACCAGTTCGACGATTAGCTTGCCGTCAATCGTCCGGGCATTTTCCACGGCCGGGGCAGCAACCAGGTATTCCGCGCGAACCTTCTGGCCAGCCCAGATGACGTGAACCGCCTCAGTCGGTGTGCCGTCTTCGCCGTCGAGAAACATCGTGACAGCCAGCAGTTCGATGGGATGAAAGCCAGCGGCGGTTAGCGCCGCTTTCGCCGCATCCGCATCGCTCGGATCGAGCAGAATGTCGACATCGCGCGTGTTGCGAACGGCCCCTTCGTCACGGGTTGCCACCCAAGCGGCGACCGCGTTTCCGCCGATGATCGCGTAAGGAACGCTGGCGTCGCCCAGCGCGCGGCAGGCGCGTTCCATTCGCTCTCGTACTTTATCCATGGCGCTGAACATCCTGTCGAAGACGAAAGGGGCTTGCTCCTGCACCAGCGCGTCGATTTGATCGGGAGTCATGGACGCAATTATAGTTGGGCCGCACCGGTTTGAAAGACGAAGCGAATCGGGCTTCGACGGCCTCGAAAGACTGTCGTACCGGATCGCTACGCGCTGCACTGCCCGACGACCAGCGAGATATTCTGGCCGCCGAAGCCGAAGCTGTTGTTCAGGGCGACGTTGCACTCGGCCTCGCGGGCTTTGTTGGGGATGTAGTCGAGATCGCACTCGGGGTCGGGGTTCTCGTAATTGATCGTCGGCGGGAGAACGTTGTCGCGGATTGCCATCAAACAGATGATCAATTCGGTGACGCCGGCGGCGGCGATTAGGTGGCCCATCATGCTTTTGGTGCTGCTGATCGGGGTGTGCTCGGCATGCTCGCCAAAGGTTTCAGCGCAGGCCTTGGTTTCCACGCGATCGTTCACCAGTGTGCTGGTACCGTGAGCATTGACGTAATCGATGTTGTCGTAGCCGACACCTGAATCATCAATGGCCATCTTCATGCAGGCGATTGCCCCGCGGCCGTCGGGATGGATGTCGGTGATGCGGTAAGCGTCGGCGGTCGAGCCGTAGCCGAGAATCTCTCCGTAAATCTCCGCCCCACGGGCCTTGGCGAATTCCAAATCTTCCAAAATGACCATCGCCGATCCTTCGCCGAGGACAAAGCCGTTGCGCAGCCGGTCGAACGGGCGCGACGCCTTGGTTGGTTCTTCGTTGCTGGGCGAAAGGGCCGTCAACAAATTGAACCCAGTGACGCCGAAGGTGTGGATCATGCTGTGGGTTCCGCCAGAGATCATCACATCCGCATCGCCCCGGCGGATGATTTCGGTCGCCTCGCCGATTGCCTGGCTACTCGCTGCGCACGCGGTCAGGCAGTTGTAATTTGGGCCTTGGGCGTTGAACATGCCGGCAACGTGACCGGCGGGCATGTTTGGTTCCTGCTCCAATTCGGTCAGCGGATTGAGCAGTTCCAAACCGGCCTTGGTGAATTCGGCCATGTCCAGCCCGTCTTCGTTCAGGGCGGCGGCCATCATCTTTGTGAAGGCGAAGAAATCTTGGCTTCCTTCTCCGCTGCCCAAGTAAATGCCGAACCGCGTGGGGTCTTTGATCGCGTCGAGCACGCCCGATTGTTCGATCGCCTGCATTGCGGCTCCGGCGGCAAACTTGGAATGCCGCCCGCAATTCTTCCATTCCTCTTCATCCAAGCCATGTTTGGCGACCGACCAGTCTTTGACTTCGGCGGAGATACTGGTTGGAAAATTGCTGGCGTCAAACAACGTCGTGTAGCCGACGCCCGACTTCCCTTCCTTCAGGGCGCTCCAAACAGTTTCTACGTCGTGCCCCATCGGGTTGACGCTTCCGTATCCGGTGACAACAACGCGGCGTTTCATGACGGTTCAGTCTAGAGCTTAGAGTTCGGTTGCTGCACTTGATTCACATCGCGTACTCAGCCAACTTTTCACGCTCCGCATCCAACAAATGTTGCGGAGGCGGCTTCCTGTTTCCTTCGGCATCGACCAGCACATCGTACATGCCGAAGATACGGATCATCGAAAGAAACTCTTGCGGTTCGAACATCTCGTCCGGAATGCCCGGCTGCGGCGGCACGTGCCCGAACATCAATTCCGCCTCGCAATGCAGGCGTTCTTCTGGATCAGGGCTGATGATGTGGCTGACGCAGTTGACATTTGCCCCGTTGTCGTTGAATTCCCCGAGCGTGCATGTGTACCGCAGCACATCGCCCGGTTTGGCATACTCGTGGAAGATCGCCTTGGAGACTTTGGCCAAGACGACACGTTTGGTGAACCCGCCGTGTTCGCCAACCAGCAGCCCGCCGGTTTGAGCGAAGCCTTCGATGTTGAGAGAACCAGGCATCAGCGGATGCCCGGGGACGTAGTCCTCAAATTCCTCTTCAACCAGCGAGACGCACTTGATCGTCACGGCATGACTGCCGCTTTGGAACTCGAGGAAGCGATCGATCCAGTACCAGCGCATGGGATTACTCTCTGACGTCGAATGGTCGGCGCAGGCCGTTGGCCGTCGCGGTTAGCCGGCGACGCCGACTTTCGTTTCGACGTAGCGGCACATGTCGCTGACCGTCAGGAGTTGGCCGAAGTTTTGAACGTTGGGGTCTTTCTCGAACTTCGTCAAGTCGGCGAAGGGCATTCGCTTTTTCAACTCGGCGACGCCGGCCGGCGTGACCTTGCCGTCTTCCACGTACTCGGCATTGGTCAGAATGTCCTCGGGAAACATTTCCGCCCGATCGATGTTGATGTCGAACGCCTTTTCCAGGCGAAAGACTATATCCAGAAAGTCGATCGATTCGGCGCCCAGATCACCGACCAACGTCGCGTCCGGCGTCACCTCATCGTCGTCGACGCCCAATGCGTCAACCAGGGCTTCTTGAACTTTGGCGAAAATCTCTTCTTTCGACGGCATCGGTTTCTCCACTGTAAGGTGTAAGTGGTGTAGCAGGCGGCTTCTTGCCACCGCGGAATTATTGGAGTGATTCTGAATGTGAAGTTTTTGGAATCCGGTGCCCAAGCACCCGCGCTATGATTTGATACGCTTGAACTCGGCCATGTAATATTTTCGGGCGACCTGGTCCGTTGCTGCCGCTGCGGCTAGTTTCTTTTCCAGCCGGAATTGCTCCAACAGCAAGATTCCGCTCACGGCCGGCTTCCCGTTGACCGTGCCCGGGCCTTTTATTTGCGTCAGATTGCAGGCCGACTCCTTGGTGATTTGATGCGTCACCTCCAAAGTTTGCCCAGGACCGACAAAATTGCCGTATTTTACGTTCCTGGCCTCTTTCATCATCACTATCGGGCGGGAAAAGCCGTCGGTTTCACGCAGAAGCCAGCATCCGGCCTGATAGATTGCTTCCAGCATCAAAACGCCCGGCATACAGGCGAAATTTGGGAAGTGGTCCTGTAGGTAATTTTCATCACCCTTCAGCGTTTTCTGGGCGGTGATGGATTGGCCGGGATTGAGTTCCACAATCCGATCAACTAACGAAAACCGCATCATCGGCAAAATCCAACCAGACTACCCAACCGTTCAGATGTAAAAATAGGCAGTTTTACAATCGCGATAGTATAGCTTGGCAATCTAGATGCCTCAACGCTAATTACGCGACTGAGCGAGGGTCGGGAAGGCCATTCGTCAGGTTTTTCGCCCAAGTTTTTCCGGCCCAACCTTGGTTTCCACGGGTCCTAGTGGCCGGCGGTGGCGTTTTGCTCTATCCGGCGGAACTCTCGTCCTCGCAGGGCGTGGGCCCTGATTTGTGGAGCTGTGGTCTCGCTGCTACATTCTCCCTCATGCGAAAGGGAATCCCCGTCTCGCCGGGTGTGGCAGTGGGTACGGCCTATTGCCTGCATGAAATCTTCGTGAACCCGGATACCAAACGCCTGGAGGACCGCGAGGTCACAGGCGAGCTTGCCCGCTATGAAACCGCCCGCGACAAGACGGCGTCCGATCTGCATGCGCTGCAACGAAAAGTCGAAACCCAGGTCAGCCACGAAGCGGCATCGATCTTCACCGTTCACGAGTCGATACTCTACGACGCGGCGTTCAGCAAAAAGATTCGTGATTGGATCGCCGACGAACGGATCACCGCTCAGGCGGCCTTGCACCGCTTAATGCAAGAGTACACGGCGCTATTCGAAAGAACAAAAGATGAATATCTGAAGGAACGCCTGAATGACGTACGCGATGTGGTGATCCGCCTCAGCGCCCACATTTCAGACGTGCCGCAAAGCGAAACGCCGGTATTGCAAGGCCCGCTTATTGTGGTGGCGAACGAACTTCTGCCGTCGCAAGCGGTGGCGTTGGGAAAGATTGATGTCCACGGCATCGTCACCCAGGCAGGCAGCCAGACCAGCCACGCGGCGATCCTGGCCCGCAGCCGGGGAATTCCGGCGGTTAGCGGCGTGGCCGGAATTCTGAAGTCGGTCAACACCGGCGATTTGATTGTGGTCGACGGGCGAGAGGGAATGGTCGACATCAAGCCCGACGCCGAGGCGTTGGCTGCCCACCGCAAGCTAGAGCGGGAATTCTTCCACCTGAAGGATGAACTGGCCGAGAATCGCGATCAGCCCGCGGTCACGGCTGATGGCGTCGAGTTGGAACTACTGGCAAATATCAACGGTCCAGTCGATGCCAAAGCGGCGGTCGCCATGGGGGCAACCGGTGCGGGCTTGTATCGCACCGAGTACCTATATCTGACCCATCCCGATGTTCCGGATGAAGAAGAGCAGTTTGAAACTTACTGCCGGGTCGTTGACGAATCCCCCCGCCATACAGTCACGATTCGCACGCTAGACATCGGCGGCGACAAGACTGTTCCTTACCTCGGTCACACTCACCAGGAGGCGAACCCTTTCCTCGGTTGGCGAAGCATCCGGCTTTCGTTCGAACACCCTGAATTTTTCGGAACCCAAATTCGGGCAATTCTTCGGGCGGGGCATTACGCGGCGACCCACGGCGGAACGGTTCGGCTGATGTTCCCCATGATCGCCACGCTCGAGGAAATCCATCGCCTGCGCGGCATGGTCCGTCGGGCCGGTGCCCGCCTGGATAAAGAAGGAAAACCATGGGCCGATGTTCCCGTCGGCATGATGTTGGAAGTTCCCGCGGCGGCAATCGCCATCGACACGCTGCTGGGGGCGGTCGACTTCGTATCGATTGGTTCGAACGACCTGGTGCAGTACCTGATGGCCGCCGATCGCGATAACCCGAAGGTGAACCACCTTTGCCAACCGTTGGCCCCGCCGGTCAGCCGCGTTCTTCGCGACGTAATCGCCCAATGCAACGTCAGCGGCACGCCGGTCACGCTTTGCGGTGAAATGGCAGGGCAGCAACGTTCTTTCGTGATGCTGCTGGGCATGGGGTTGCGCAGCTTCAGCATGAGCCCGGCTTTCGTTCCGTCCATCAAAAGCCTGGCGATGCACTTAACCGTTCGCGATGCCGAGTCAATCTTCCAAACCGCTGCTCGCATGAAAACGACCGCCCGGGTGAAACGGTTCATCCGAGACCAGCTACGGGAGGTGGCACCCGAATTGGCACTGTTGGATATCGCGTAGAGCTGCAATTTTG
>CALBTA010000505.1 GCA_937967755.1 uncultured Planctomycetaceae bacterium
TGTGCCGTTCGTAGTTCCCACGTTGAAAGCAAGCCTGCGTCGTAGCGACGCTTAAGTGCGGCTTCCAGTTGGCGATGGACTTCTATTGTCGGGAAGTAAATGAAAGGCATCGCACTCGGGCTTCCGCCAAAGTCGAATACAAATTCGTCGTATAACGCCGTTTCAATATTCAACGTCGGCGACCGCACCTGAAGAAATGCAGGTTCGATCAGAAGATACGTCAGCAAACAGGCCTTGATCGTGTTCTGCTGACGCGTTGAAACTTCCAGGGGCGCGTTCCAAGTAGCGTCTGAAGCATCAGCAGAATCGAACCACCCGTTCCATACTCGATACGGCTTTCCCATCGAGTAGCGGCAGAAACTCGCGAATTGTGATTGCCCAGCTGAGAGAATCTCTCGGGATTCAAATTTCAGGCTCGCAATGGCCTCGGTATACGAGCCGGGTGTTAGTTCTAGTTCAACAACGCATTCAGGAGATTGCGTGCGACTTTGCGTCGGACCACGGTGCGAACGGACCTTCAACGTCGAGGTCGCTCGAAGTGTCGTATCCGGCTGGGCGGCGAATTGATGGTCGATACTCATTGGTTCGTTTGTTCCCGGGGGCAACACCATCAATGATTATACGCCGCTCCGTTTCAAACAGCTACCTGAGAACCGAAACAGATTCACGCTACTGCCTATTGCTCGCCTCCACACCCGTCACCAACCAAAGCGCTGCCATCCGCACCGCCAACCCATTTGTCACCTGCCCAAGAATCACCGAGTGTGGGCCGTCGGCGACTTCGGGTGTGATTTCGACTCCGCGGTTGATCGGGCCGGGGGCCATGATAAGGATGTTTTCTTTGCAGCGCCCCATCCGCTCGCGGTTCATGGCGAACAGGTGGGCGTATTCGTGAATCGATGGGAACGGCCGAGTGTACTGGCGCTCGAATTGAATCCGCAGCAAATTCAGCACGTCGACTTCTGGTAAGATGTCATCCAGCCGGTGGGCGACGCGAACGCCCAAATCCTTCCACAACGGCGAAACCAACGTGGCCGGCCCGCAGACGATCACTTCGGCGCCTAGTTTCTTCAGCCCCCAAATGTTGCTGCGGGCGGTCCGGCTGTGGGCGATGTCTCCGACCAGCGCGACCGTCAGCCCGGCGATTTCGCCGCGTTCCTGGCGGATGGTCATGATGTCGAGCAATCCCTGCGTCGGGTGTTCATGAGGCCCATCGCCGGCGCTAATCACGCAGCAATCAAGATTCTGAGCAAGCATATGCGGCGTACCGGGGGCGCTGTGGCGGACAACCATCGCGTCCACGTTCATCGCCTCAATGGTCTTGGCCGTATCGACCAGTGATTCGCCCTTGGACGTGCTGCTACCCGAAGAAGAAAACTCCACTGTGTCGCCGCCTAGCCGCTTGGCCGCCAGCGAAAAACTGTTCCGCGTTCGCGTCGAGTTCTCGAAGAATAGATTCGCCGTCGTCTTGCCCTGCATGGCCGAAATCTTATGCCGGCACCCGCCTGTCAATTCCTTGAACGCGAACGCCGTATCCAGCACGGCGTTAATCTCTTCCGCCGACAGGGTTTCCAATTCCAACAGGTGCCGCTTCGTCCAAGCGGCCGGGCGCGCGGGTAGCGGCTCCACAGCGGTGGTCATATTCGGGGAAAGCGAAGCAGGGATGGAACAGCGGGGTTGCGTTTGATTCTAATCCGCAGCGCGATAGCACTGCAAGCAGTCAGCACGCGGCGTCGTAGAACGCAGTTCCACTGCGTTTGGCCGAAGTGGAACTTCGGCCCACGGAATTTGTTCAAGTTCTCACCCGCAACCAACCGAAGCAACCCTTCGTAACGATCAGGGGGGTTGGAAAATGCGCTAGCACCCGCGCACCAACCAACAGGCAACAACACGATGAACGCCTCGCCCCTGAAGTCTTCCGCCGCCGTGGTTTTCTTTCTCGCGGCCGCCGCGATGCTTTCCGGTTGCACCACATTGCGCCACGGCAACGTGAACAGCCGGCCGATGGACGCGGAAGAAGTGGCCGCTGTCACCGGCGCCAGCAACAGCGCTCATGAGCCATCGATTACCGTTTCAACACAGAACCAATACGGCAAGCGGAAGTCGGTGCAGTTGCCGCTGGAGCAAGGCATGACGCTGCAAGACGCTTTGGTCGAAACCAAGGTGACGCGGAAGTTTCGCGATATGGACATCAACGTCGTTCGGGTTACGCCGTATTCCAAGGGCCAGCGGGTTCCGCTGAAGGCCGAGTACGACCCGGCCAAAAACCGCGTCGGCATTCTGCACGACATGGCCTTGCACCCGGGCGATCACGTGATGATCGTCGAAAGCGACAAGTCACCGCTGGACGAAGCCCTCTCACGCTTCACGGGCCGGCGATAGGTTTGGCGGGCTGGGCATTGTTTGAGTAGGCGAACTGGTAACAGTTCGGGATCATGCTCAGTGAAAATCGCGCGACTTCGTCTGCAGCCCTTCGAGCTGTGGGCGGTAGTCTTCGGCTTGTTGGACGACGATGTGGATGACGTTGTTTTGTCGTTGGATCTTGCCGGTCACCAGCCAGCAGTTGGAATGCCGCAAGGCCCGGGCATGCTGTTGCCAGACATCTTTGAAAATAACCAGGTTGGCCATGCCGGTTTCGTCTTCCAACGTGGCGAACGTGACACCCTTGGCCGTGCCGGGGCGTTGCCGGGCGGTGACCAGTCCGGCGAGTTGCACGATTTGATTGGCGTCGATCGTTTCCAAATCGGCGGCGCTCACTGCGCGGGCGGCTGTTAGCTCTTCACGCAGAAAGGCCATCGGGTGGTCGCGCAGCGTCAGCCCGGTCACGGCGTAGTCGTCGCAGACTTCGTCCCACAACATGCGCTGCGGTAAAGCGACCGGTTGATCGTCCTCACCGGCCGCTTCGACCAGCGGCATCGGTTGACGGCTTTCCTCCATCGCCAGCGCCGCCCAATAAGCCTGGCGGCGAGAGATTTCAAGTGACGTGAACGCATCGGCCTCGGTCAGCTTGACGACGACCGCCCGGCTGAGATTCGTTCTGCGCACAAAGTCATCCAGCGACGTGAACCGCCCGTCCGTTCGGCAGGCGCTGATGGTTTCCGCCGCGGTGCGCGGCAGGCCTTTCGTCAAGCGAAAGCCCAAGCGGATCGTTTGCAGATCTTCCAGCGTGCAGTCCCAATCGCTGTGGTTGATGTCGATCGGCAGCACCGTGCTGTCGTGCCGCTGGGCATCTTGGATGAGTTGCGCCGGAGCGTAAAAACCCATCGGCTGGCTGTTGAGCAGCGCCGCGGTGAACGCCGCCGGGTAGTAACACTTCAACCACGACGACGCGTAGGCCAACAGCGCGAAGCTGGCCGAATGCGATTCCGGAAACCCGTAGTCGCCGAAGCCTTTGATCATCTCGTAAACTTGCTCGGCAAATTTTCTCGGCAATCCGCGCTCGCGCATGCCGTCCATCAACTTCTGGCGGAAGCGTTCCATCTCGCCCTTGCGTTCCCACGCACCCATCGCCCTGCGGAGCTGGTCGGCCTCGCCGGCGGTAAATCCGGCGGCCGCCACGGCCAGTTGCATCACTTGCTCTTGAAAGATCGGCACGCCCAACGTCTTTTGCAGCACCTTGCGAATGGCGTCGTTGGGGTAACTGACCGACTCGGGGTGCTCGCGGGCTCGCAAGTAAGGGTGGACCATGCCGCCTTGGATCGGCCCGGGCCGTACGATGGCGACCTCAACAACCAGGTCGTAGTAACAACGCGGCTTCAACCGGGGCAACATCGACATCTGTGCACGGCTTTCGATCTGAAAACAGCCGACCACGTCTGCCTCGCAAATCATGTCGTACACCGCCGGGTCTTCCTTGGGAACGGTCGCCAGCGACAGCCGCCGGCCGGTCTGCTGTTGTACAAGCTGAAAACATTTGCGGATCGCCGTCAGCATTCCCAGGCACAGGCAATCGACCTTCAAGATGCCCAGCTCTTCGAGGTCGTCCTTGTCCCACTCGACGACCGTGCGGTCTTCCATCGCCGCGTTTTCGATCGGAACCAGTTCGCACAGCGGGCCGCGGGTGATGACCATGCCGCCGACGTGCTGTGACAGGTGCCGCGGAAAGCCGAGCAGTTCTTCCACCAAATGAACCAGCCGCCGCCCCAGCGGCCCGCCCGGATCGATGCCCGCTTCGAGGCAAACTTGCGGCAGCCCGCCTTCGGCCCGGTGGTGCCCGTCGACGTTCTTGGCCAGGGCATCGACCTTGTCGAGCGACAGCCCGAGGGCCTTGCCGACGTCGCGAACGGCCGAACGCACGCGGTAACGAATCACCGTGGCGGCGATGCCCGCTCGCTCTCGCCCATACTTTTCGTAAAGGTACTGCAGCACTTCTTCGCGGCGCTCGTGCTCGAAATCGACATCGATATCGGGTGCTTCGTTCCGTTCGCGGCTGATGAAACGTTCGAACAGAACTTCCGTGCGGCTGGGATCGACCGAAGTGATGCCCAGGCAATAACAGACCGCCGAATTGGCCGCCGACCCGCGGCCCTGGCAAAGGATGCCGCGGCCACGGGCGAAACGGACGGCGTCGTGAACCGTCAGGAAGAAAGCCTCGTAGTGCAACTCTTCGATCAGTTCGAACTCGTGGTGAATCAGCTTGTGAACCTTCGCCGGAACGCCGTCGGGGTAACGCCCGGCGGCCCCTTGCCAGGTGAGCGTTTTGAGGTACTCCATCGGCGTTGTGCCAGCGGGCGACAGTTCCAACGGGTACTCGTAACGCAACTGGTCAAGGTTGAAGTCGCAGCGATCGGCAATTTCGATCGTTCGCTCAATGGCATCGGGCGCGGCCGCGAACGTGGCGGCGATTTGATCGGGCGGCTGCAAACATCGGCGGGCGTTGGGCAGCAGCGCCCGACCCGCTTCGGCAACCGTGACGCCGTGGCGGATGCAGGTCATCACATGTTGCA
>CALBTA010000506.1 GCA_937967755.1 uncultured Planctomycetaceae bacterium
GTACCGCCCGACGCGGCCGCGAAGCTGATGCAGATCGGCCAGCCCGTAACGGTCCGCCTCGTCGATGAAAATCGTATTGGCATTGGGAATATCCAGCCCGCTTTCGACGATGGTGGTCGCCAGCAGCACGTCGAATTTGCCGGCGACGAAATCGACCATCACCTCTTCCAGTTCGCTCTCCGGCATTTGCCCATGCCCCACGCGGATGCTGGCTTCGGGAACGACACGCTGCAGCCACTGCCGCACGATCTGAATGTCATTCACCCGGTTGTGAACAAAAAAGACTTGCCCGCCGCGGCTCAGTTCCCGCAGCATCGCGTGCCGCACAAGTTGATCGCCGCGCCGCGCAATCTTTGTTTCGACCGCGACGCGCTCTTCCGGCGGGGTCTCCAGGTTGGAAATATCGCGCAGCCCAACCAGCGACATGTGCAGCGTTCGCGGAATCGGCGTGGCGGTCATCGTCAGCACGTCGACCGTGCTGCGCAGCGTCTTCAACTTCTCTTTCACGTCGACGCCGAACCGTTGCTCTTCATCAATGATGACCAGCCCGAGGTTGTCGAAGGTCACATCGGCCGATGCCAGGCGGTGCGTACCGATCACCACATCGACATTGCCCGCCGCCAGCCCTTTGACGATCTCGCGTTCTTCGGCCGTGGAACAGAAGCGGCTGAGCCGGGCGATGCGGAACGGGAACTCGGCCATCCGCTGCGTGAATGTATGGTAATGCTGTTCGGCCAACACGGTCGTCGGCACGAGGACCGCGACCTGGTAGCCGTTATCGACCGCCTTGAACGCGGCGCGGATCGCCATTTCGGTCTTGCCGAATCCGACATCGCCGCACAGCAACCGGTCCATCGGCCGGGCGGCGTGCATGTCGGCTTTGATGTTGCCGATCGCCGTCAACTGATCAGGTGTTTCGTGGTAGGGGAACAGCCCGTCAAACTCGCGCTGCCAGTCGGTATCGTGCGCGAAGGCGATGCCGGGGCGGGCTTGGCGCTCGGCTTGCAGTTCAATCATCTCGGCGGCCATGTCGTTGACTGCCGCTTCGGCCGCCTGCTTCTGCTTCAGCCAGGTTTTGCCGCCGATCTTCGCCAGCGTCGGGCGGGCCCGCTTGCCGCCGACGTATTTTTGCACCAGGTCGATCTTCGTCGCCGGAACGTAGATCTTCGTCCGGCCGTGAAATTCGACCTGCAAGTGCTCTTCGGTCTGCCCATCCTTGGTGATCAGTTCGATGCCGCGGTAACGGCCGATGCCGTGGGCCAGATGCACGACGAGGTCGCCCTCGCGCAGGTCCATGAACGTATCAATCGCCTTGCCCAGGTGGCGTCGCGACGCGGGCCGCGGCACATCGGCCCGGTTGAACATCTCCGCCCCGCTGATGACGACGATGCCCTCGTCCAGCATCCGAAAGCCCGACCGCAGCCGCCCCAGCACAAACTGCAACCGCCCTTCCCGCAGCAACGGGCTTTCGGAAAA
Organism: uncultured Planctomycetaceae bacterium; assembly: GCA_937967755.1. Lineage (GTDB taxonomy): Bacteria > Planctomycetota > Planctomycetia > Pirellulales > Pirellulaceae > CALBTA01. Next base: position 1,477 of record CALBTA010000506.1, read on the forward strand.
AACTTCCTTCAGCCGCTCGACCTCGCCTTCGGTTTGGCAGACGATGTAGACCTCGTGGGCCAGCGCCGCCGATTCCAACTCGCCGCGGACCTTGCTGATTTCGCCGCTGAACCGTTCGACCGATTCAACCGGAAGTTGCATCGACGTTTCCGCTGTGCCTTCGGCGATGGCCGATACGCTGACCAGCGGAAAGCGGCCCGCTTCCGCAAACACCTGCGCGACGCTGTGGAACTGCTGGGCATCTTCAACACGGTTGAGAAAGCTCTTTCCTTCATCTTGAATCAATTTGGGTTCGACCAGCATGGCCCAAGTGTCCGGCGGCAGATACGAGGTAAAGAATTCGCGGTCAGTTTCGCTCGGTTGCAAAAGGGTGATTTCGATCGCGTCGTGCGCTTCCAAGCTGCGCTGCGTGGCGACATCGAACGCGCGGATCGATTCAATCTCGTCGTCGAACAGTTCGATTCGCACTGGCGTGTACCAGTCGGGCGCGAACACATCGATGATGCCGCCGCGGCTGGAAAACTCGCCTGGTAGTTCGACCGCGGTGGTCGCGTGAAACCCATGCTCGACGAGCCAGCGGCGAAGTTCTTCGTCGTCGACGCGCTCGCCAACTTGCAGTAGCCGCGTGTTTTGGGAAATCGCCTCGACCGCCGGAACCGGCTGTTGCAGGCTTTGCACCGAGGTGACAATCACTTGGAACAAGTTTCCAGGCTTGTTCGCACTTTCATTTGCCCCTTCTTCACGATCAGGTCGGGAGCCCCGTTCCACCAGCGACTTCAGCGTTCGCAATCGATCCGCATAAATCTCATCGTGCAGCACCTGCTCGCCCGGTTCCGATTCGCGGGCGGGGAACTTTTCGACCCGCACGTCCGAGAACAGCGACAGATCGTCGCAGAAATCATCGATGTCTCGCTGGTGAGAAAGGACGACCAGCAATGTCCCGGGAGCGTGAGCAGCCATCCCCGCCGCGGCCAGCGCGCACGCCGATCCCCAGGCGCCGTCGATACTCGCGGGTTGCCCGACCCCCAAAGCCGAGACCACATCGACGAAATCCTGTTGCGCTTCCAAACGCCGCGGCAGCCCTAACAACTGCACCGACGCCTCCGGTTGCGTCAAAGCGGTACTCATACGCTGGAGTGAATTGTAGCTGAGAACGTCGCATCGGGGATAGGCGAGTTGAAGTAGCAAAAGTCGTGAGACTTCTGGTCACACCGCATTAGCAACTCTGCCCCGAACTCTCATGAGTTCTCACGAGTTCGGCTACTATGCTGATCGTCGCCCGAATACTTGTGGAAGAACGCCTGTTGCGGGAAGATGAAGCGTACAGGCGGTACGCCGCGAAGGTCCGCTGGCGATTGCTGCCGGGTGTTTGGTAGTGCCTTCGCACTTCGCTGTCGCCGCTAACGTCTAACGCTGGGACACAAGTCGAGTACGGCTTCCAGCCACAGGATTGGCGGCGCAGCTGCCGTGGATACGCCGAAGGTGTAAAACATGTTAGCCCAGGGTCAGCGACGCAGTCGCGCCACCCTGGGTTTCGGGCGAATCAGAACCGATACCCTGAAAGGGTTTTACATGGTGACGAATCATTGCGCTCCGCCGTTGTATAACGCTTTCAGCGTAACGAGCGCGACGGCATCACCAACCCCAGGGTGCGCCGCTGCGCGTCGAACCCTGGGCTACGATGTGCAACGCCTTCAGCGTAGTGACGTCGCTTCGCGACCAATTCCCACGTTCGAAAAATGCTGCACGGCATTGTTTGGTAGGGTCGGTAGTTAAGAATTAGTGAGAAGAACTCCCGCACACACTGGGATCGAATTTTGAAAACTGACCCATGAAATTCGCAATCTGCAACGAAACATTCCAAGACTGGCCGTTCGACAAGGCCTTCGCCTATGCGCGTGAATTGGGCTATACCGGCATTGAGTTCGCGCCGTTCACGATGGAGAAAGACGCCCGCGATATCTCAGCGGCGCGGCGGCAAGAGGTTCGCGCGCAGGCGGAAGCGGCCGGGCTGGAAGTCGTCGGGCTGCACTGGCTGCTGGCGTTCACCGAAGGGTTTTATTTGACCTCGCCGGAAAAATCGGTTCGTCAGGCCACCGGCGAATACCTCGGCGAACTGGCCCGGTTGTGCCGCGACTTGGGCGGAAGCGTGCTGGTTTTAGGTTCGCCGCAACAGCGCAATTTACAGCCATTGGGAATCTCTCACGATGAGGGAATGAAGCACGCTGCCGATACGATCTCGCAAGCGGTCGAGGCATTCGCCCAACACGATGTGACCTTGGCGATTGAACCGTTGGGACCGGAAGAAGGCGACTTCCTGAACCATACCGAGCAGGGCATTGAGTTGGCGCAGATGATCGGATCCCCGCAGGTAAAGCTGCATCTCGACGTGAAGGCAATGTCGAGCGAGGACAAGCCGATCGCCGACATCATTCGCGACAGCCGCGATTGGGTCGTTCACTTCCACGCCAACGACGCCAACCGCCGCGGCCCCGGGATGGGCGACATCGAATTCGCCCCCATCTTGGCTGCGCTAGAGGAGGTCAACTACGACGGCTGGGTCAGCGTCGAAGTGTTTGACTACGAACCGGGCGTTGAAGCGCTCGCGAGTGAGAGCATTGAGTATTTGCAACGGACGTTGGCTGGACTTTAGCCCCCCAACTCGTTCCCACGCAGAACGCTGGAACGAGTAACAGCGATCTACGGCCGCACTTGCTCAAAGTAATGCACGCCCTTTTTGTTGGACGTGACCACGTCGGGCAGTTTGTCGCCGTTGACGTCGGCTACGGTGAACTGTGTGCCGGGGCCGCTGTCGTGGTCGAACTGGTGGCGGGTCCACTTGGGCTTGCCATCTTCGCGAGAGAACTGGTACCAGTTGAACACCGCCGGCTGGTCGCCGCCGGGGTCGCGGCCGCCGTGTGCCCACCAGCGCTTGCCGGTTACGAAATCAGGCAAGCCGTCGCCGTTGATGTCGGCCAGACACATGGCGTGTGTTTGCGAATAACTCTTGTCAATTTCATGCGTCCGCCACTTGCCGCCGTCTAGCTGCTCGTGCCACCAAATGCCAAAGTTGTGGGCGCTGCTGGAAAGCACATCGGCGTCGCCATCGGCGTCGACGTCCAGCACGTGCATATCGGCGCAGGGCTGGCCCAGCGGGGCGGGGTGGAAGGGCCAATCTTCGGCGGCCGCGTCGGCCGGCTGTTCCCACCAGCCTTGCGGAACAAGAACGTCCATCCGCCCGTCGCCGTTGACATCACCCACACCCAGCCCGTGATCGTAACGCTTGGTGTTGGGCGCGGCGGGCTTGGAAATTGGTTGAATGTCCCACGGCTTGTAAGGATCGTCCGCCCGGCGGGCGATGCCCATCCGGCGGTCGCCGGCGTTGGGATCACCCTTGGCGAAGGCGAGCACCAACTCGCGTTTGCCGTCGCCATCGATGTCGACGTACTGCGGGCTTTCGTTGCTGGCGACGGGAGCCAGCACGTGCTGCTTCCACGGGCCCTCTTTCCCCTGCGGGTTTTCGAACCACACGGCCGCCTTGCCGGGCCAGGTAATTTCGATCACATCGGGCCACCCGTCGGCGTTCAGG
>CALBTA010000507.1 GCA_937967755.1 uncultured Planctomycetaceae bacterium
GCGAAGGCTATCCAGATCAGCAACAGCGCGACCAGCGAATATCGAAACGACTGGCCGGGCGGCATGACGTACTCTTCTTCGTCGCCTTCGACCCCGCCTTCATCTTCGACATCGACAACGGCTTCGGCCAACGCTGGCGAACCAGCGGCCAGGTCGTTGCCTTCTGCCAAATCAGTGAACCGCGCAGGCAGCCATTGCCGAGCGATATCCGCGATGTGCGGCGCAACCGCAATTGCGAAAACCGGTGCGTACCAGCCGAGCATGCGAATGCCCATCAATGCAGCGACGCCAAAGACCAACAGCATGATCGCTTCGGCAGGTCGAATGGCCCGTTGGCTTTGCCGCCAGACAACTAACAGTAGCAAAATTGAAATCGCAAACGGGCGTCCCCCAACCCCGAACACTACCAACGGTTGCCACTCAAGGACCGTCAACAGGTTTTCGTTGGAACCAAAACTCAACGTATGAATCCACAGGTCCAAGCCGTGGGGGTTGAGCAGGGTCGCGGCCAGGGCAAGTTCGACAACGTAAATCCAGCGACGCACGCTAGCACCAGCAAGAACTGCTTTCGCATCCCGCTCTTTCCAAGCGACTTCCACGGCCCGGCCAATCAAGTAACATCCCAGCAGAATGATTCCCACAACGAACGAGCCGTGCAGGTTTGCCCACAACGCGAACGCAGTTGGAATGCCCAGCCACGTCAAAAAGTCAAAAGAGCGGGGCGTTGGTTGCTCACTCGGCCCCTGGTCGTTGCGGAGGTGCACCCGTACCGCCAACAGGCAGATCACCGCGAAGCACAGCACAGCGAAATTCTCAGGTCGAATCGTCGCGAAGCGGCTCCACCCAACGAGAATGAGCAACCCGGTACAGGCGACGCTGAGCCAAACCCGCCGGGTTTGCAGATAAAACAGGCGTGCGAACACCAGGTAGGCGGCGATGTTCACGATTGCGAAAAGATGCGATAGCGCTTCGGGGCCAAGGAACCGATCTACCGCTCCGAAAATAATTTGCGATAGCCAAGCTGTGTCGACAACCGGCACGCCCGCGGCAAGGCCCATCCACGGGTCTTTATCGGGAAAAGCGCCGTTGGCCAGAATCCACTGGCCATACATGACGTGGCCCCAAATGTCCGTCCCGCGAATTGGAATGTAATTGAGAACGACGAATAGAATACCAAACAGCGCCACCGCTGCCACCTGCTCCAAATTCAGCGCCCAGCGCGGCGACAGCTTGGGAGTGAAGTCGTACTCCGTCTCGTGCGCGGGGGCTTCTTGAGTGGTGGACATAATTATATAACAGCCGCATTGAAACGCGGCGGAAGAAGCAAATCGGGTTAGAGATACATCTACAGGCGGGCCAACTTTCGCCGCGCTTCTGCTTCGTCGGCTGCAGGCAGGCCCAGTTCGACAGCCCGTTGCAACATCTGCTTCGCTTGCACTGGTTCTGTGCCGAGCAGCAGTAGCCCGTACCGGTACAACAGCGGAGCCTCACGCGGAAAGTGGCCAACCGCCTCCTTGGCGAGCGACCGCGCTTTGGCTTGCTGGCCAGAACGGTTGTACACATCGATCATAGTGTCAATAAACGCCGGCGGTAAATTTTTCACCTGGTTGTCACCGCGAACACTTTCTGCGACGCGGACAGCTTCGTCCGCGTTGTTGAACTTGGTGGCAAGCAACCACGCCAAGTTATTTCCCGCCACGATATCTCGCGGCTGCGATTCCAAGACAATCTTGAAGTGCGTGCTCGCCTTTTCGTAGAAAGCATCGTTCTGCTCCTGACCGGCACGCCGCAGGTAGATGCGCCCCAGGAAACTGTGAACAGCAGGCTGCTCCGTAGTCGTGGCCAGTTCCAATGCCTTCTCGCCCCAGGTTTGGGCGTCAAGGTTCTCTCCGTGCTCTGCAAATACTTGCGCGACAGCAAGCGTTTGTCGCACACTTTGCGACTTTCCAATCACATCGCGGGCCAGCAGTTGGGCTTCGCCCTTGCGGTTGGTCTCCAGCATCATTTCCAACTGACCAATCGTATACCTCATGTCGTTGGGCTGATTGGCGCGGGCCCGTTCCATCCAGGCGATGGCCTTTTCAGTTTGGCCGCTCTCGTTGTAAAGGTCGGCCAGCGTCTTGTGAATCGCGAAGTCGTTCGGCTTCCGGCGGGCGTAAGCTTCCAAAACGACAACCGCTTTGCTGATTTCACCTTGCTTACGGAAGCCTTCGGCCATCAACAGATAGCCGCGCGCGGAATCGGGCGATGCCCGCCGAGCCATGTCGCCGTACTGCGCGGCAATCTGGTATTGCTCTGCTCCGATAGCAGCCTGCGCGGCCATCAACATCAGGTTGACGTCCTTCTCAACAACTTCCTGTTCAACTTCCATTTCCATTGCCCGTTTGATTTCGTTTAACGCCGCATCGAACTCTCCTTGCGCCATCCAGGCTTGGGCTTTCAGGCGGGGAATGTTGATGTCGTTGGGGCGCTTGCGCTGGACATCATTCAACACCGTCATGGCGTCGTTGTATTTTTTCAAGGAGAGTTGCAAGTCAACTTTGAGAACGATCAGGGAAAGGTCATCCGGGCTTTTGGCAAGCAGTTCATCCGCTTTCTTCAGCGCAACAGCGGAACCTTCTGTTTGGGCGATGTGGCGAAGCGCATCTCCGACGGTGGTCTGTACTTGGGCTTCATACTTATCGATGCCCGCCACGCCTGAAGCCAATTCAATCACGCCATCGAAATCTCCCTGAGCACCGCGGATGCGAGAAATCATCATATTTAAGGCCGGGTTCTCAGGGTTTGCATCCCGAGCCGCCTCCAGCATCGCGACCCCCGTTGTTTCGTCTCTCTCCCTAAATGCGAGCGCGGCTTTCATCAAGTACCCGGCGGTCGCAGTGCCCTTGTTGGCTATTAGTTGATCTGCCTTCTCTGCTGCCTGATCATACTGTTGCGCGCCGATCAGCGCTTGAACGCGGTAGACATCAACCGTATTCTTCGCTTTGGTAGATAGGCTTAGTTGCTCAACGCTTGTCAGCGTGGCTAGGGCCTGCTGCGGCTCCTTGTTCCGAATTTGCCAGCGGGCCAGTGCCAGTTGACGCAGTTCATCGTCCGGCTTGGCGGCGGCGAACTGTTGCAGCATTCGGCTGGCGGCGACCGATTCGCCGTTCTCTTTCAGCATGCGGGCGTCGAGCAGGGCCAACGCGAGGTTGTCTTTGTATTTGTCCCTTACAAGGTCCATGTATTTCCGTGCTTTGGGCTTGTCGTCTTCTTCTTCCCAAAGATAGGTGATCGCCACGCCCCAGGCATTCGGTGCCAAGTCGGTTTCGCGGAGCCGGCGCAAATTCTCCTGGGCATCGTCCCAATTTCCTTGGGCCAACCGGGCTCGTAGCATGTCGAATTGGACGCGATCTCCACCGCCCAGCAATTGGCGG
>CALBTA010000508.1 GCA_937967755.1 uncultured Planctomycetaceae bacterium
ACGGCACGGAAATTCAAGGCAGCAATGTTCTTTCCAGCGCCGGTTGGTACGAGACGATGCGGATGTGCGACGTCACGCCCGAGGCCCACGAAGCCGGGCCTGGCAAGATGTCTTTCGCGGAGACGATCTCCGTGCTGGATCGGCAACCGCGCGACATCGGCCACCAAGATACGATTGTGTTTTTCAACGACAGCGACACGTTCCATTGGAATCGCAGTGAAGGCCTCTGCGACGTGCGCACCGGCGTGATTTGTTCGCCGAACAATTTCCTTTACGGCGATATCGGCGATGGCAGCCCGCACCTGGCTGACGGCGTGATGCGGATTACCGCCATCGCCAACAGCGACCAGTGGATGGCCCTGTCCGACGAACAATATGCGCTGGAAAAGAACCGCTGGTACGATCGCATCACCGAGGCCGCCGTGCGCTTCGTGCCCGACTACCGCCGCCATGTGATCGACACCGACACCTTCACCCCCAAAACCATCCGCCGCTTCACTTGGCACGACAACGGTGCGGTATATGGAGCGCCCGACAAACGGCTCGACGGCACCACGCACTTGGAAAATCTATTCATCTGCGGCACGGACCAAGGTTACGTCGGCATCGTCGGCACCATCATGAGCGGTATCTCCATGGCGAACAAACACTGCCTGCGGGAGTGAACAGCGAGTATGATTTTGGGGAGAGCCGTCTACCTTCAGGAGCTGTCCTCAATAACTTGTGTTCTTGAAGAGTTGAAAAAAGGTGGCGTATCCTGCTGAAACTACCAACCTTCAGCGGCCCGAAGCGGGCAAAGGACACGCCATGACCAGAATTAAAACAGACGGACACGTGTTGCTAGTAGACGAACCGCTTGATCCCGAAGTCCTTGCCTTTCGAGAGCAGTTCGATTGCCTCAGCCTGCTCGATCTGATTGTTCGGGAAGGCGCCCAGAGGATGCTCTAGGAGGCCATCATCGCCGAGGTCGAGTGATTCATCGACTAGCATCGGGATCAGGGCGACGAGCAAGGCCGGCGGCTGGTGATTAAGAACGGCGATCTGCTCGACGGCTATCGCGAAAGCAAACAGAGTTGGCGGGAGTTGCTGTTGGACTTGAAGAATCGCGGCCTGGCCGTCACTCCGAAGGTCGCCGTAGGCGCTGCGTGAAGTCTTTCCCGAAACTCGCGAGCAACGATTCTGGGTTCATAAGAAGGCCAGCGTGCTCAACAAAACGCCCCAGAGCGTAGAGATTCGGTTACCATTGCCGATGGTCTACTCGCCTGTCAGACTTGTCAGGCAATCAGGCAAAACGATGGAAACGGTGTAGAATCTGGACATCGTTGAGCGGAGCCCTTGGCTCGTGATTCTTTTAACGTCCCGGTTTTTTCGAGACTTGCCGCCTTCGCGGCCAAATAGCTGATTTGGCCTACGGAACCGAAGGGTTTGAGGCGTTTTTCGGCTTTGAGTTGGCACCGCCTACCGGCCAATAACTTCCGTTCCCCTGAGAGTCAGGGGAAGATTGAGCGAGGAAGTGGAAACAAATAGCTAAACCCGCAGTAATTCGCGGGCTTGTTCTCTTCCGGGGGCGGGCCAGCCGTATTGGCTGGCGCTGACGCGGGCGAGGGCTACCAGGTGGCGCCAGCGGAAGTCGGCACGAGTGGCAGTAAATTCTTCCGTGACGGTGCGGAAGTATTTTTCGGCGTGCAGCGCCCCGTCTTCGCTGACGGCATAGGTTCGCAGGATGTCGAAGATCGGGGCCGGGGCATGACCCGCGTCGGCCCAGCGCTGCACGATGGCGGCACTGCGGGCCTGATCGCTGTCTTCGACCGCCTCGGCCAGTAGCGACGTGAGCTTGTCGGCGTCGTCAGTGCCGACCTCGTCGATCTCGTCCTTCGTTAGATACGGATCGTCTTTCACACGGCCTTTTTGCCCCGCGGTGTGATACGCCCCGACGATCAGACTGGCGACGCGGTTCCGCGTGGCGCTGACGCGGGCGATGTTCCGCCAGGCGTTGGCGGCATCGGATGCGTGAACGCCGACACTGGCCCCGTGAACGCTGTCGACCGGTTTTTCGGGGCCGCTGGCCTTGGCCCGCCCGGGATCGTGCAAGACCAACAGGTTGGCCGCCAACGAAATCGCCTCGCCGATTGACTCGGCGTCGAAACCTTCGGCAAGCGCGCTCGCCACCGCTTCGGCGGCTGCGTCGGGCGAGGCGGCGAACACTTCGCGAGCCAACTCGTCGATCCACTTCGCATCCGGCTTCCGCTTGCCCGTCGCGCTGGCGGGCAGCTTGTGTTCGTCCATCAGCCGCGGCAGCAGCGTGCGAATGCCCGAAGGCGACCGCTTCCGCTTGAGCATCGTCGTTTCGCTATCCACGCAGAAGCGTACCGATTGCCGCAGCAACGGCCGGGCGTACTCATCCCCGGTCAGTTGCAAGATATCCCACGCCCGCCAGGCGAGCACTACGCGGTGAACGTTCGGCTGCTCCTGCACGATGTGTTGCAAGTCGTTGTACGCGTCATAGGGGTTGCCGGAATTCATCATGCCGGCGAAGGCCGATTCGGTGCCGGGCATGTCGCCTTTGCGCATCAACGTTTGCAACATCTGGCCGCGGTGGGCAGTGCTGGGAATGTCTCGCCCATGCACCGGTCGGAGAGTTTCTCTGCCTTTGGTTTTACCCGTCTGCTGAATGCGGGCCGTGTTGCGGTACAAAACTTTTAAGACCGGCAACGCCTGGCTCTTGGCGGGCAACTCTTGGGCCATTTGCCAGGCGGGAAGCAACGCCATCAGCGTGTGGTAGCCGGCGTAGTCTTGCCCACCAAAGCTGCGGGCGTTCGCCAGCGCCCCGGCGGCCACCAGCAACTTCAAATCCGTTCCCCCAGAAAGCTTTTCAACCAGCAGCGGCTGTAAATCCTTGACAGGTGTTTCCTGCATGGCGGCGACCAGCGGCTCCAGTTCGCCAAAAGTTAGGCGGCCGTCGTCTTGATCGTCGGCGTGGGCCAGTCCCAAATCGCTGGCGACCGTCGCCCCGACGCCGGCGACCAACATGCCGCGTCCAACATCCGCGAGGAATCTCCGGCGTGACTCGTTTCGTGCGCGCTGCATCGTAACTCTCCCTGAAAGAGCGGTTGAGAAAAGCGGAACCCGGTTCAACAAGAGATAACGCCGTGGCGTTACAGTGTTATAAGAAGGCGAAGAATCAGTGCGATGTGATGCCGAGATTATACCGGACTTACCTGAAAGTTGCCCCTAATCGGGGTAAGCTGAAAGCGGAGCGGCGCAAGCCGCCCGGTGAGTCCCACTAAGACTAGCAGGATCTGATTTCCACATTACTGTCGCCCCTTTGGGCAACGCTGTGAAGCACTTTTTTAGCGGTAAATCAAGGCTCCCTGCAAGAGGCAGCGCAGCCGCGGTAGTTACGCCGAAGGCGTTG
>CALBTA010000509.1 GCA_937967755.1 uncultured Planctomycetaceae bacterium
CTACCGCGATTGCGCGTCCGCGTGCGGGCTGGAGCGCGGGACAGAGTTGCCGACGCCCGTCTACCCCATTTTACTGCGCGGCATCACGCTCGACGGCATCGATTCCGCCAGATGCCCGCGGCCCAACCGTGAAGAGATTTGGCGACTGCTCTCCGGCGATTGGCGGCCGGATGCGCTGGAAGCGATTCGCACGATCGTTCCCTTGAGCGAAATCGAACCACAGATTCAGGCGATCGAAAAGGGGAAGATCGCCGGGCGAGTGGTGATTGAAATCGACACGTAGGATGGTACGAAGGTCTTCCAAGGCCGTCGAATAGAACAAGTTCAATGATGAATCACCGAACACACTTCATCCAAACGTTCGCGTTGCTATTGGTATGTGCGCTGTTACCTGGCTGTTGGTTCTCCAGCGACCAAGAAGTCGTCATCTATGCGGCACTTGACCGGGAATTCTCTGAGCCGATCTTGAATCTCTACGAAGAAGAGTCCGGCATTGATGTGCTTGCCAGCTACGATATTGAATCGACCAAGAGCGTGGGGCTGACCAGCCAGATTCTGCTGGAACGCGATCGCCCTCGTTGTGATCTGTTTTGGAACAACGAAATCCTGAACACGCTGCGTTTGGAGCAAGCCGGTGTGTTGGACGTTTACCGCTCGCCGCTGGCCGGGAGTTACCCCCAGCAGTTCGTTTCCCCCGACGGGCATTGGCATGGTTTTGCCGCGCGGGTGCGGGTGTTAATTGTGAACACCGAACTCGTTGCCGAAGCAGACCGCCCTGATTCGATCATGGACTTGATCGACCCGAAGTGGCGGGGGCAAGTCGGCATCGCGAAGCCGCTGGCCGGCACGACCGCCACACACGCGGCTTGCCTGTTCGCCGCTTGGGGAGACGACGAGGCGAAGGCCTTCTTCACGAAGCTGAAAGCGAACGCCAAGGTCGTCTCCGGCAACAAGCAAGTCGCCCAAGACGTCGCCGCCGGCAAGTTAGCCTTCGGGCTGACCGATACTGATGATGCGTTTATCGTAAAGTATGTCAACAGAAAGGGAACTGACCGCGACCAAGTTGAAATCATCTTTCCCGACCAGCGCGAAGATCAGATGGGTGCGCTGTTCATCCCCAACACGTTGGCCATCATCCGTGGCGGCCCTAACCCCGAGCATGCCCAACGGCTGGTGAACTATCTGTTACAAGCAAGGGTGGAAGAACTGCTGGCGACCAGCGACAGCGCCCAATTCCCGCTGAGTAGCGAAACGAAGTTCACCTCGCCGGTGGCACCCGAGGATCCGCTAAAGAGGATGGAGATCGACTTCGCCGACGCACTGGAGAAGTGGGACTTTGCAATGGAGTTCTTGACGGAGGAGTTTGCGGCAGCGGAGTAGCACGCAGTCGAGTTCCGTTGCTTCGAAGCAGCGCCCGGACACACTACTTCACCGCACTGACGGATGACTAGTGAGAGCTAAGATTGAGGCTTGTGTTTGTCGCGAAGACTCAATTCACCTAATTGCAAACTAAGGAGCGATGTTCAGTGGCAAAGACGATTTCAACAGACAAGCGAAGACTCGTTTGGGAAAAGACACAGGGACATTGCCATCTTTGTGGCGATACACTCAACGAGGACAATTGGGTGATCGAACATATTGTCCCGCGCGTCTTCACCGACCATTCCGCTGAGGACTTATGGAACTTGTTGCCTGCCTGCCGATTTTGCAATGGGATTAAGAAGGGACTAGGGCCCGACCACATGCGCCGCGTCCTAATGTATGGCCGCTATTGCGCAACAGAGTCGAAGTTTTCAACCGATGTTGGGACAGCGATTTATGAATACGTAGGTCGGCGCGCACAAAGATCAGGCAGCGAGCACCAACGCCTCTGGGCGATGACAACACGCAGAGAAGCGACGAAACGCCAAGAAAAAGAAATAGTTGGGTCGGAGATTTGAGTTGCATGTGGAACGATCCGACAGATCACAACCCTCGCCGGTATCGTTTCGGCCCTCGGCGTCCGCCGGGCGGCGGCTGGCGTTTCTCGCCCTCTTCGGTCAGCGCGGGGCCGGCTCTTTTGCGGACTAGTTCCATGTTGTCCATCTCGTCCCGTTTCAGCAGGCGGTCGATGCGGGCTTCGATGCGGGTTAGTTCGCCCCCTTCTTCAGGCGTGACGAAGGTGTAGGCGACGCCGTCGCGCCCCATTCTTCCAGTTCGCCCGACGCGGTGGACGTAGTCGTCACAGAACTGCGGGATGTCGAAATTGATGATGTGCGATACGTCGGAAACGTCGATGCCACGGCCGACAACATCGGTGGCGACCAGGTACTGCATGTTCCCGCCGCGGAACTTCCGCATGGCCACATCCCGGGCGCCTTGGGTCATGTCGCCGTGCATCGCGCCGACCCCTTTCAACTTTTTGCTCAACTTGCGCGAGATCTGGTCGGTCCGCCGCTTGGTGCGGCAGAAAACGATCGCCTGCTTGGGGGCCTCGCGGTCGATCAGCCGCATCAGTAGATCGAATTTCAACTCGTGATCGACTGTGAAGTAATACTGATCGATTGTTTCGACCGTCGTCTCGCCCGGCGAAAAGTCAAGCTTCTCAGGCTCGACCATGTACCGCTTCGCCAGGCGCTCAATGGGCGGGGGAACGGTGGCTGAAAGCAACAGCGTTTGCCGGTCCTTCGGGCAGCGCCGCAGGATCTTTTCAATGTCGGGGCGGAAGCCGATGTCGAGCATCCGGTCGGCCTCATCCAAGACGACGCACCATAGATCACGCAGGTCCAGCGCGCCGCGATTGATCAAATCGATCACGCGGCCCGGCGTGCCGACGACCACTTGCACGCCGGCGCGCAGCTTTTCAATTTGACCACGTATCGGTTTGCCGCCGTAGACCGCGACCGAACGAGACTTCCGGCCATACATTAACTTTTCAAACTCTCCATGAACCTGCACGGCCAGTTCGCGCGTGGGAACGAGTACCAGTGCTTGAGGACCGGGAATTTCTCTGCGAGATACCAAGTCTTCGATGATCGGAATGGCGAACGCCGCGGTCTTGCCGGTGCCCGTTCGCGCTTGCCCCATCACGTCGACATTGTCGAGCGCCAACGGAATCAAACCAGCCTGGATCGGGGTGGGGTTGGAGTAGCCCGCTCGGTCCAACGCCTTCATCATCCGATCCGACAGATCGAGATCAGCGAAAGTTTGTTCGTCGGTGGGCTTCTTGGCGGGGGGGCGTTTTTTGGCCAAATTCGTGGACGTGCTGGTGGTTGGAAGGTGGGTGCTATCAGTGATGGCGAGAAGCCTTAACCCTATCGGGGCACTAGGTTTGGGTCAATGCCGCTGAGCCGCGAGGTCCCCGTCGCCGGCGCAAGCAATAGGCCGACCTTTTACGCTCACGTTGAGCAAGGCCGGCCTTTCTCGTCGTATTCTGGTGTGAAGGGTCGCCGTTTGCCAGCTTTGCGATGCACAGCGTGCGTTCACGTCACGGCAAACGGTCGTGCGGCTGCTACTTCTTCTTGGCAGTGCGGCGAGTGGTCTTCTTTTTGGCTGCCTTCTTTTTCTTCTTAGGAGCCTTCTTCTTAGCAGACTTCTTCTTAGTAGTCTTCTTCTTCGCCGACTTCTTCTTAGCTGCCTTCTTCTTCTTCTTAGGTGCAGCCTTCTTCTTAGTCGACCGCTTTGCTGCCTTCTTCTTGGCAGGCTTACGCTTGGCGGCCTTCTTCTTCGTAGCCTTCTTCTTCTTTGTAGCCATTTCCGTGGCTCCTCAGTACGCGGTGCGGTCACCTATTGGACGCCTCCCCATAGGCACCGCTGCATGGGGAGAACGGCAAAGCACTTTCGAGTGCTTTTGTGGAGCGGCCGAAAGCAAACGCCGGAACGCATCCGAACGTTACTTTCCGCCACCCGCGTCGTCCGTCAATCCGTTTGGCCAAAATAAAACTTGACCAGCCGACAAGAAGCAGAATTTGCAATTGAGAACACCCAAAACGAAGTTGTGAACGTAATCAACTGTGTCATTGACCACCTACTTACTTGTCAACTTTCAACATTGAAGCAACTTCGCAATGCGTTAGTCAAGTGGAGTTTGGAAAATCTTTCAACGAATTGCAAAATTTTTTTCGCGCTCCAACAGACGCGATTCAATAGAAAAACGAAACGATGTCCATCGCGCGAATGCGATTTCATTTCGCTTCAATCCAATCGCGAGCGCGGGCGCGCGGCGTTGCAATGACAACCATGAGCAAACTTTTTTGGTAGTCTCTGATGAAGAGGACCCCGGCGCTTGGCACTTCGCATTGCGCTTTCAACAAACGCAAACACCAACTTGCTATGGACTTTCAAGATCTAGCCGAGTTGATTGAGCGGCAGCATGACCTCACGTCACTTGGGAGGGAAGATATTGCCGCTTTGGAGGCAAACGCCCGACAACTCGACGAGCGCGGGTGGGTTGAACTGCTAGAGCAACTCGCCACGTCACCAGCACCGCCGATAAATCCGCAATCACAACGGGTGTTCGAGGGGGTTTTTCTGCAATTTCACCAGGGAGTTTTTACCCAAGCGTTGGGCATGAGCAGCCGGTTGATTCAGGCGTCGGCAGCGCTTTATGGGGGCTTGGGAGCCGAATTTCGTCCCCGCCGGTGTCTGCTCGCGGCGCTGTCCAGTTCGCCGGCTGTGGATAGTTTGAAAACGCTGGCCAATTTGTTGACGACGGACCCGCCGCCCGAAGCGCTGGACGCGAGCGTGGCGATGGCTCCGTTGTTTCAACTGCCCGAGCTCGATGCCTCTGCGTTGTTTCCCGCGCTGTTGGATGCTCTTTCCCACTTGCAAGTCGCTCCGGCTGTGTTGGACCTGGCGAACTACTTGACCCGTAGCGGCCGGGTGGCGGGCCATCCGGCGACTGACGAAACAGAACGGCTGACGGCGGTGCTGACCGGAATCTGCAAGCGGCTGAGCGACTTGGAACAGCCGGAGGGCCATGCCGAAGTGCCGATCGCCAAGAGCCAGCGGCAGGTTAGCGACAGCGTGGCGATTGCCTGCTCGCTTTGCGATGCGCTGGGACTGATCGGCGGGGCGGAAGTGAAGCCGGCGTTGCACGACGCGCTACGGCTTCGCCATCGGCGGATTCGCGTCGAGGCGGCCGCGGCGCTGGCGCGGTTGGGTGATGATGAAGGGGTCGCCGCGCTCGCCGAGTTGGTCGCGCATCCGGTCGCCCGGCTGCGGGCTGTTGCTTACGCGGAAGAGCTAGGCTTGATCGATCATCTCGACGAACAATGGCAAACGCCGGCGGCCATGGCCGAAGCGGAGTTGGCGGCGCAC
>CALBTA010000510.1 GCA_937967755.1 uncultured Planctomycetaceae bacterium
GTTTCCGTGAAGTAGTCGAGCAGCAACTCCAAATCCTCGCGGTAGCTTTTGATCGTCAGTTCCGACGCATTGCGCTCGACTTCGAGGTACCTGAGGAATCTAGCGGAAGCAGTTTGCATATTGATACTTATGGAAAGAAACCGCCAAAGAGCCGCGACGTCCCCGTCGCCGTCAACGCAGATTTCAGCAAAAGTCTGCTCCACAAAAACAAAAAGCGGCGACCAATCCGGCCGCCGCTTTCATCGTCTTACTGCTCTGCCGCCACGTTACAGCAAGTCTTCATGAGCATTGCTATCAGTGGGGGCAGGCAGATTGAAGCGTGGTTGACCGTGGCTAACCTCTTCCTCTTCGCCTTGGCGAACCTTCTGGCTGAGCACGGCGGCGTCGTACCAGGTCATACTCAAGTCAGGGTTCGATGCGAAGCGGCCGAGCGTTCGCAGCGTTTCGGCGCGGCTGGAATCGTCGTAGAGGAAGACATAGCGTTCCTCCCCTTTGACCAGTGCCAGCACATTGATGTCTTGTTGATTCACAGCGGGGTGTCTCCTTACGCGGGGCAGCTCGCAGGCGCTTGGTGGCAGTGGTGCGTGGCGGCATTGCATTGCCGGCGCGTGCGAAGTTGGGGGCGGCATCCTTGCGGCTTGTTTGTGAGTATCTAACGTTCGTATCGTCCAATCGGCCAGCGCTGAACAACTTTACTTTCCCGCGCACCGCCACGTGCCCCGATCATTTCGGTGATGTGCATGTAACAACAGAAACGAATGAAATCTTCGCTACGTTGCAAGTAAGCCTGCCAGCCCCCAAAACGCGCTTCGTCCCGAAACTCGTAATAACCGGCCAGCGCTTCGGTGAAGTCGTCGTCGTGGCCGTTGTAGCTGCGCGTGTGTGTGAGAACTGGTTTGTCCGATGGTCTGCAACGATCACAAAACGGCTTAGGCGCATCGGGTATCAACCCGCTTGGATCGGGCCATTGCACAGGCAACCCTGAATCCGCCAGCGGCGACATCACCGCGCGCGGCGGCGCGACTGCGCCGGAAATGTTCGGCGCAGACGGGTGCTCAACGACTACCCCCGGGGCAAGTTCTTCTGCTGGCATCGAAGAAACTTCTGGCAATTCTTCCAGGCTGCCGGCATCCTCTTGGTTGGACGCAAAGCGAGTCTGGCTTTCGATGCGCGACGCCGTGCTTGGCATATTCGGCGCGACGATCGGCGGTGGCTTCGGGGCTTGCGTTGCCAATTGCGCCGTGGCGAAGTCAAATTCGGCGGCTTCAACCACCGCGTTGGGAATGAACTCTTCCTCCGCCCGGCCCCAGGGCAAACCGTATCCGTTGGGCATCGGGTGGAAGCATGGGTTCGCCGTGTACCAACTGACCGACAACGCCAACCGCGGAGGGTAGTACGGAGAGAAGTCGTTGATCGAACCAACCACAATCGCATCGACCTTCATCAACCGCGCCAGGTGTTGAAAGTCGGTGTTGCTATCACCCGAGATGCCGTGGAGACGCATCGCCTGATGGGTCATTCCGATTGGAAGCACTTCGAAGCCAGGAATCTGCTGTAGCTCGTTGAAGTACGCCTGAGCGAATGTGTTCGTATCGACGTACGGGTTCTCCGTGGCGTTGAAGAACGGGCCAACAGCCACCCGGCGAAGCTGCGGCCAGGGGTTGTGAAACCGCGGCTCGTGCAGGGTCTTTGGCGTCAGCGAGCAGCCGACGGATAGCAGCGGCATCAGCAATGCCAGCGCCAGCAAGAGAGAAGATCGCATAATAAGGGAGCCGCCGCGCGGATCTTGGTGACCCCCCTGTCACACAATACGCCGCGTTCGATATCGGCAGAAAGCGCTCGCATACTTCAATCGAATCGAAGGCGTAGAACGGATCGCCGATCCGCCCTACGCCTTTGCGTCACTGGTCGTCCGTCAGTCTTTCGGCCGCCGCATGGGACTGGTCCACAATCTCCTTCGCCCAACCGCGATCTTGATAGAGCAAAGCGATGCCTTCATAGATAGCCAGCGCTTTCGCAGGCTCTTCGGACTCCAACGCCGCCGCCGTTTCCATCCGCTCACGAAGTTCCGCGAGCGCCTGCTGCTGCTGCGCTTGCAGCGAACCTTCAAGTTGGTGCAATTGCCGCTGGGCCAGTGTGATGACT
>CALBTA010000511.1 GCA_937967755.1 uncultured Planctomycetaceae bacterium
AGACGCTGGTGCTCAACAAGAACGCCATCGCCGGTTCAGGCTTGTTCATGCCTGTTACCTTGTGCAGAGGCGATTCGTGCAGCTTTTCACCCGCGGTGGTATAGACGCTGACTTGCAACTCAGGCTTCTCTTCATCGGGGAAGTGGACGATCGCGACCCGGTCACCCGTCGGCAACACCGCCAATCCAGCCAGGGGAGACTTCAGTTTCGCAATCCGCACCGACTTCTTTGCTTCCAAGTCGTAGGAGAGGACCGTTCCGTCGGCGGCAACGTAGAGGAAGCCGCTGGAATCAGGCAGCCAGGCCGGCGTGCAGCGGGCCAGCAGAACTGGCATCGCCAGGGCGAACAATATCGACAGGCAGCGGACGAAGCGGTTGGTAGCAGAGGTCTGTTTCTTCGTCATCGCCGTACCTCGTTGCATCTGGCTAACTGCCCCATAAAAGCTGGCCGCTCTCCAGCATTTGGTGCGACCGTTCGACTTCGTCGTAATACTCTCGCCGCTGCAGATTCGCCGCCGCCGCTTCGTCGACAATCATCGTCACGTCGCGGTGAAGCTGCAACGCGCTGGCGGTGATTTGAGCGGTGACCGGCCCTTCCACCGCGGCCGCAATCGCTTCGGCCTTCGACTCGCCATAGGCCATCAGCAAGCAGCGGCGCGAATCCAAAATGGTGCCCACCCCCATCGTCACCGCCAGGCGGGGAACTTCCTGCTCGCTGTCGAAGAACCGCGCGTTGTCTCGGATCGTTTCCGGGGCCAGCGTTTTCAGTCGCGTGCGGCTGCCCAGCGATGAACCCGGTTCGTTGAACGCGATATGCCCGTCGCTACCGATGCCCAGCAGTTGCAGGTCGATTCCGCCGGCGTCGACGATCATCTTCTCGTACAGTTCGCAATACTCATCAAAGTCAACCGCCAGCCCGTCGGGCACGTGGGTGTTGTCCGGCGCGATGTTGATTTTGTCGAACAGGTTCGACTGCATGAAGTGGCGATAACTTTGCGGGTGCGTCGGCTTCAGGCCCACGTACTCGTCCAGGTTGAACGACCGCACGCGGGAAAAATCAAGCCCCTCGTCGGCGTGCATCCGAATCAATTCGCGGTACGCCCCCAAAGGCGTTCCACCCGTCGCCAGGCCGAGGACGCAGCGCGGATCTTTCTGGACCGTGCTGGCAATGACCTGGGCAGCACGGCGGCTGACGCTCTCGGAATCAGGCAGAATGATGACGCGCACGGGCTATTCCTTTGCTTCAGTGATACTACTTGCAAAGCTATCGGTTGGTTTCAAACGCACCAAGATTTGAGCAGCGAGCTACCTTGCTGTAGGCCGGGCACTCTTTCCCCGCACACGACGGGCAAGAGTGCCCGTCTTACATCGCAGCTAGCCCGCCACTTAAACCTCGTTGTACTCGGGGCGGCACCGCCCGCCAAGCGTCTTTCGCAGCCAACTGACATAGTCGCTACGCGGCGGTTGCGATTATAGTTCCGATCATCACTACCGCGCAAACTTTGCCGGCACAGTAGCAGGCACGCTTGCCGTCCGCCACGACCATCGGCCGCCTGGAAACGCCAGCGGCACACGGAGAGTGCCTGCTACCATAAGGAAGGAAACCACATGCGTTCAATCGCCATCATCAACCAAAAGGGCGGCGTGGGGAAAACGACGACGTCCGTCAACTTGGGCGCGGCGCTCGCGGCCGCTGGTCACAAGGTTTGCTTGATCGACCTCGACCCGCAGGCGCACGCGTCGTTGCATTTAGGAGTGGCGCTGGAGGATGAAGATCGGTCGATTTACGACGTCCTACGCGGCGACGCGACGCTGGCTGCAATCCGCCGTGAAGATAGCGAAAACTTGCACCTGGTTCCCGCCCACATCAACCTGGCCGCCGCCGAGATGGAACTGGCAGGCGAAGTGGGGCGCGAGTTGATTTTGAACGATCGCTGGACCGCCGACCCGGAGCCGTTTGATTTCGTCCTGATCGATTGTGCCCCATCGCTGGGGCTGCTGACCTTGAACGCGCTGTGCTGTGTGGAAGAAGTTTTCCTGCCGCTGCAACCACACTACCTGGCCCTGCACGGCATGAGCAAACTGCTGACGACCATCGGTGCCGTTTCCGCCCGGCTGAACCCGCGGCTGCGGCTATCGGCGATTGTGTTGTGCATGTACGACTCGGGCACGCGGCTGGCCAGCGAAGTCGCCGGCGATGCGGAAGGGTTCTTCGGCGCGCAAACTTCCGGCAGCGCCTGGTCGCAAGCGGCGGTGATGAAAACCCGTATCCGCCGCAACATCCGCCTTGCCGAAGCCCCCAGCCACGGGCAATCGATCTTCGACTACGACAACTCGTCGAACGGTGCCGAGGACTATCGGGCGCTGTGCGCCGAAGTGTTAGAGATGGACGCCAGGGTCACCCCGCGCCGGGTGGAGCGGAATGCGGCGTGAGGTACGACGGTCTTCCAAGGTCGTCGAGTCTATCCATTTCCATTCGACGGCCTTGGAAGACCGTCGTACCTTGTCACTTCAACATCGTCACCACGCCATCTTGCCCGGCGCTGTTGGCCATGTCGGCGGCGGTGAAGCCGTCGATGTCTTTGACCGACTGGTCAGCTTTGCCTTTGAGCAACACGGCGACCACTTTTTCGTGCCCTTTCCAGGCGGCTTTGTGCAGCGGGGTCGCGCCGTCGCTGTCTTGCACATTGGGGTTCGCCCCGTAGTCGAGCAACGCCTTGACCACTTCGTGATGCCCCTGCCACGCGGCGGCGTGCAGCGGGGTGTAACCGGTGGAATCATCAGGAAGATCGGCCCCTCCTTTGATCAGCGTCGTCACGGTGGTGAAGTGTCCGTTCCAAGCCGCGCCGTACAGCGGGTCTTTGTCGGAAACATCCTTGGCCGCCGCGTCGGCTCCGGCGTCGAGCAACAGGCCGCACACCTTGTAATGCCCATTCCACGAAGCGGCGTGCAGGGCGGTTTCGCCATCTTCGTTCTTGGCGTCGATCTTGGCCTTGCGTTCGATCAGCGACGCGACCGCTTCATCCAACCCGTTGGCCGCCGCCCAATGCAGCAGCGTTTGGCCGTCGGTCGTTTTGAACTTGGAAACATCGGTCACGGGGATCAGCACGTTCGCCACCGCCGCCTGATTGTTGATCATGGCGATCTCCAGCGGCGCTCGGCCGGCTTCGTCCTTGGCCGCCGGATCGGCCTCACGCTCCAGCAGGGCCTTGGCGGCATCGGCATAGCCAAAGCGGGCGGCCAGGTGCAGCGGCAACTCGCCGCTGGGAAGTTTCTCGTTGGGGTTTTTCACCTTGGTCAGCAGCAGCCCGGTCACATCGGTGCCGCCGTAGGCCCGATATTGAATGGCGTAGTCCAGCGGCGTCCGCTGCTGCTTATCCTTGATGCCGATATTCGCCCCGGCCGCCATCAACGGCTCGACATAATCGGCCCGCCGGTTCATCGCCGCCCAATGCAACGCGGTATACCCGTACTGGTCTTGAATGTTGACGTCGGGCTTGTGCTTGATCAGCTCGTCGAACGCGTTCTTCTTGTTGTAATTGATCGCTGTGATCAACGGTGTGTAGTTCTGCCGCTTGGTATCCGGCGCGTTGACCGCCGCCGGGGTCTTTTTCAAGATCTCTTGAATCTTCGTGATGTTGTCCTGCTGCACGGCGGTATGAATCTCATCCGCGCTGGCGGAAGTCGCCGCGAGCAATACCACTGCGATCGTGACGGCGAAGGCATGTTTCAGTGCGATTGTCATCGGTCAAACTCCACTCGTGGGTTGGGTTGGTCCTCATGTACGACGGTCTTCCCAGGCCGTCGAAAATCTGTACGGCTATTCGACGGCCTGGGAAGACCGTCGTACCTCCTACCGCCGGGCGGTTCCGTAGCTGCACCCGCTTAGTTCCCAGATGATTTTCTTATCCGGCGTGACTTCCACGAAGCGGTTGCCGCCGGTGATTAGCGTGTTGCCGTTGGGCAGGCGGAAGGCGTCAACGGCGTTGTTCTCGGTCGTTTCCCAAACCACCTTCTTGTCGCGCGTGACCTCCACCACTTTCCCATCGCCGAAATTCGTGATTAAAATATTCCCGTTGGCCAAAGGAGAACACCCGTACGATTGCGACAGCGGGTAGCTCCACACCTCTTTGCCGTCGGGCGTCACTTCGATCACATTCGAGCCATAGCAGGAAATCAGCGTGTTGCCGTTTTCCAGCCGGTGGACGTCGCTGCAATTGTTTTGCGTCTTGTGCTGCCAGACGATTTTCTTATCGGGCGAAACCTCCAGCGCCAGGTTGCCGCTGTGCTGGGCGATCAGCACGTTGCCGTTCTCCAGCGGCTTGGCGTTCAGCGGGTTATTCACCTGATAATCCCACACGACCTTCCCTTCGGGATCGACCTGAATCACGCGGTTGCCGTTGTACTCGGCGATCAACACGTTGCCGTTGGCCATCTTCTCAGCGCTCCAGCAACCGTTCGACTGGTAGCTCCAAATCACTTTGCCCTCAGGCGTCCGTTCTTCGACCTTGTTCTGATAGCCGTAGGCCAACAGCGTGTTGCCCGCCAGGTAGCCCACACCGCTGCCGAACTTCCGCAACGGGAAAGTCAACTCGGCGGTCTGGCCGTCCCCTTCGACCCATTCTTTCCACTGCGCGACGACCTTCTCGCGCTTGTCGGCCGTGTCGTAGGCCGCGAAGCCGAAGTGTTTTCCGCTCAACTGCCGCAGCGCCGCCGACGAGGAAACGCGGGCTTGCAAGTCTTCCGATTCGAGCAGCGAAAGCAAAACCGGCAAGCTCTTGCGGTCTCCGAAGTTGGCAATCGCCCGGGCGGCGGCCGTTTTCACTCCGTCGTCTTTGTCGGTCAACATACCGTACAAGTCATCGGTCGCGCCTTTGCCCAGCGCTTCGGCCAGCGCGAGCGTCGCCGCGATGCGAACTTGCGCAAGGTCGCTTTTCAATGCCTCGCGCAGCACCTTGGCGTCTTCCTTGGTGGCAGCCGCTTCGGCCGCGTCGAGCGCCGCTTGCTGCAAATGGCGCTTGTCGCACAGTGGAATCGCCGCCAAAAGCTCGGGCATCAGCCCGTTAATTTTGCTGGCCGCGATCACCTTCAGGGCCGCGTGCATGGTTTTGGTCGCCTCGGGCTTGCCGATGTCCAGCACCCGCTTGGCACGCCAGCGGACTTCGGGGTCGTCCCCTTCGCTGGCGGCGATGAGGGCTTCGGTCGGCAGCGTCGGCATGATCAGCAACTGCGACATCGCCGTTTCGCGGGCCTGGAAGCTGTCGTTGTAACCAAACTGCTGGATCAGGGTCTTCGCCAGTTGAAGCTGCTCTTCGCTGGGGTGCAGCTAGGTCAGGTACTTCGCCAGCCCGGCCGAAGTCGCGGGCACTTCCCGCTGATCGAGAATTTGCTCGTAAGGAGATTTCGCCTCGGCGGCCTCAATCGACCCAGGGCCTCCGGCGGCGGCCAAAACCAACAGGGACAAACAACCGCCCCAAACCCACGGTCGAATACAACGCAACATGGCACTCCCCTTCCAAATGACGGCCAAAAACGAGCACGCAAACCCAACCAAAACAACATGGCCCTTGCCCAGCGGCGCACCCACACCGCCTTTATACCCGGTGTAGACGCAAATGTCGCCCAGATAGTTCCGCAAAGAGTAGAACAATTGTCCTCAATTGTTCTTGGTTACGTGAGAATTTGCAGAACAATTGCCCTCAATGGTTCCCTGTTACAAATCAATTCAGACCGAATTTCGAGCCCGTCGCGGAGCGACGCACGGTGAAAGCCTGGGACTTCAGTCCCAGGTAAAGCTGCCCACTTTTTCACCTCTGGCATCCCGCCCTGCCGCTAGACAGCGCAATTTTTCATCACCCCCGTTGAAAAAACAAACCTCGAAATTCCCGCAAGAAAAGTGTACCACTCGCTTGACAGAGG
>CALBTA010000512.1 GCA_937967755.1 uncultured Planctomycetaceae bacterium
CGCGCATCGCACAGGCGATTGCCGATGCGCGCGCCGAAGGTGATTTGAGCGAGAACGCCGAGTACCACGCGCAGCGCGAAAACCAAGGCATGACGCAGGCGAAAATCAACTTGCTGAAGGATAAGTTGAACCGCGCGCAGATTATGGATATGTCGAAGGTTAACAAAGATGAGGTCTCTTTCGGCGCAACGGTGAAAGTGCTCGACGTGAAGTTCGACGACGAGGAAGAGTTCACGCTAGTCGGGGCGGGCGAAGACGACCCCGACAACGGCCGCATCCAAGTCACCAGCCCGCTCGCGCAAGGGCTGATCGGTGCGAAGGTCGGCGAGACCGTCGAAGTCGAAGTGCCCGCCGGGAAGATGAAGTTCGAGATTCTCGAAATCCGCTACGAAGACGCGTGATCCAAGGCCCTACAACACCCGCGACCGCACGAGTTGCCAAACCACCCCGGCACCGGCAGCGAAGCCCAGAAGAAAAACGCCCAACACGGTGGCGATTTCGTTGAATGTGATGTGTGAGGTCAGAGTCATGGCGGCGCTCCTTCAGCATCGACGTGGTTTTACAATTGCCCACAATTTGACCGAACCCGCAGCAATCGATCAATAGGGTAGGGCAAGTTGGATGGATTAAAACGAACCTCCAACTCGACTGACGCTCGAAAGAAGGACACTGCGTTTACGGACCCGGAGGTCCGTATTACTTGGCCTTACCGAGCCAACGGCATTCGCACGAACTCGACACTGGGGCGGCCGCCCGTCCCGGTCATGAATTCGGGCACGAAGCGTACCGGTTCGCGGCGTTGCGGAACCTTGAAATTGTCGCCTTTTTGCAGGATGGGGAATTCGCAGTCGATGCCGCCGAACGCGCGCTCGTCCGTGAGGCGGCAGGGCAGCCAATGGTTCTCACCGTCGTCGTCGGTCAGCATGAATTCCGCGTAAGAGCCGTCGGGGATCCAAACGGTGCGCGCGGGTATGCCTTTTGCCCGGCAGAGCGCGATGAATAGTGAGTTCAAATCTTCCTCGTTGCCGGTCCCATCGCGCAGGGCTTGCAAGGCCCCTTTCAGTTTGCCGCTTTGCTCTGTGACGTTGTCGCGTACCCAATCGTAGAGCACTTCGACCTGCGTCCAGGCATCCGCATCTGCGTGATCGACCAGCAACAATTTCGCTTTGGCACGGATGTCGCCATGCCGAGATTCAATATACGGGCTGTGACCCAGATAACGGCGATCCGCCAGGATCAGTTTCTTGGGGATTTGGAAGATCGTCGAGTCTTCCGGCGGCAGCGTCGTGTGCCGGGTGATTTCATAGGTCACCAAGGCGTTGGCCGTTTGTCCAGCCGGGAGAATTGGCACGGCGACCGCCATCTGCTTCACACCGCTGACTGTTTTCGTTCGCACGCTGCGGACGCTCTTGCTGATGTCTTCGACGTCGACCTTGACTTGTTGCTCAGGCCAATCTTGCGGGATGGGCACGGTTGCCATCAGCCCTTTGCAAGGCCCGCTGCGGGCGCTAATTTTCACTCCCACTTGATAGCGCTGGGTGAACGGCTTATCCAGCCGCGGACCCTTACCATGCGGCGCGGATTCAAACTGCGCCCACGTTAGTTGACAACATGAAACAACGGCGACCAGACAGAGGAAGCAAGCTGAAATACGCAATGAAATCTCCTCGTGGGGCGATTCGATCGAACAACGCTACAGAAGTATGGGAAAGTGATGCTCCCATTTCTTCCAGTGTAATTGCCGGTGTTCGGCGCGCATGAAAAAAACCGCCGCAAGGCGCAGTGCGAAGTTCGCACGACGGCTTGGGCGGTAAAGAACCGGCGCCAAGTTGTGGCGCCGGTGCCTACGGCTGCAGGCAAGTGGCGTTCGCAGATGGAACAACCGCTACATTACGTACCAGGCTGAGGACCGGGCGTGGTCGGCGCCGGAACGGTTTGCGGAGAGGTCGCTGGGGCAGGCAAGTAAGGAACCTGACCGGCGGGGGCCGAACCGCCATCGATGATCATCCCTTCACCAGGGATGACCGTGCCTGGCGTGTACTGCATGCCGGGATAGGCGATGCCGCAATTGCCGCCTGCACACCCGCCCATGAACCCGCCGCAACTTCCGCCCGAGCAGCCGCCGAAGCCGCCAAAGGTTCCGCAGCATCCGCTATTGCAACCGCCAAACCCGCTGTGAAAGCTGTCGAACCCCACACCGCATCCTCCCATCGAGCAGCCACCGAAACCGCTGCACCCGCCACAGCTTGAATAACCGTCGTAGACGGGAATCGATTGCGAGTAGACGGGGCCGACCGTTTCGCAGGGTGTGGCAAACGAAGGGCTGCAAGGGGCTGGGGTTGCACAAGTGCCACAGGCGTCACCGCGAAAACCGGAGTTGAACAGCCGGCAGCGCGACAACATGCCGCGGCCCGTGCCGCAGCCCAGTGCCGTCACGGTGACGAGGGAAACCAGGGTAAGTAGTAGTAGCCGTTTCATGGCAGTCTTCTCCGCACAAACATTGGCGATTGGGTAAACGTTAGCGGAGCTGTGGGTCGCACAACTCTACATCACCCCGGATGATGTGCAAACGCAACGGTGAATTTTTTCCACAGGCTCTGTGCAAAAAAACACCGCGCGATGTTGTTGTCGCGCATCGTTCTCGTGCTAGGTTTGCACGTCCCCGCTACCAAGCGCGTGCCAAGACAGCAATCCACGTGCTACAACCCCTTCGACCGATTGCATATTCGTTATGACTGGCCCATTCCGAATTGACGCAGCCCTTCGGCTTACCGCCTTGATCTTTGCGCTGCTGGCAGCCGAGGCCGGAAGTTCGAACACGGCCGACGCGCAGCCGGGCGATTTTGCCCGTTCGCTGGCGGCAGAAGTCGGCGTGGTCGGCGACATGGGAGAGCCGAACTACGGACCTGGGTTTGCGGAATCGGTCAAATGCCGTGTGCGGCCGCAAGACGAAGTGTGGGTGATCAGCAGCCGCCACCTTGGCTGGCCCGCCTGCGAAGAAGACACACCCGCGCTGAAGTATTGGCGCTGGGATTGCGGCGTAAAGAATTGGCGAAAGCATGACGCAGCGATGTTCAAAGCGTCAGAAAGCGCTGTCGTGGCGACGGTGGTCTACATCCACGGCAACCGCGTCGACTCATGGAAAGCGGTCGACCTCGGCTGGTATTCCTACGACGCCATTGTCCGCAGCGGACAGTACGACCGCCCGGTCCGATACGTCATTTACTCCTGGCCCAGCACGCGGATTCGCGGAACTCAGCTCAACGACCTTCGCTGCAAGGCCGACCGAACCAATGCCGAGGCATACTACGTCGCTCGCGTGCTTTCAGCGACCCGCGAAGACGTGCCCGTTTGTTTGATCGGCTTCAGTTACGGGGCCCGAATCATTTCGGGCGGGCTTCACGTGGCGGCGGGCGGAGAGGTGTGCGGCAACGCGCTGCCCACAAGTGCTCCCCGTCGCGGAAACATTCGCAGCGTGCTGATGGCGGGCGCTCTTCACAACTACTGGATGCACCCTGGCTGTTTTCACGGCCAGGCGCTCCAGTCGACCGACCGCATGTTGATTCTCGCCAACAGTTGCGACAAGGTGCTTCGCCGGTATCACTGGCTATTCCGTGGCCAGCGACCCAAAGCGCTGGGCACAACCGGACTGTCTTGGTACGACGACACGGGCAGGGTTAAGGAATTTGATTGTTGTTGCTGCGTCGGCAAGACGCACGACTCGTTAACCTATCTGAACTCTCCCCAATTGGTAGAGCTGACGCGGCAGTACGCGCTGTGGGTGGAAGCGGAGTAGAATTCGCGCAGCAGTCGAGGCGAGCGTTGCCGCTGATGCGGGCGAAGCCACGCAAGACATCGGGTCTCGCAAGCCTGTGCTGACTTTTCCGTTTGACGTATCATAGAGTTATCACTGCGCGTATTGTGTGACGGTTTATCGTGAACCGCCAGCCGCTATATCCCCGCTTCACCGGCAATCCCCATGATCACTCTTCAACCCCGCTGGATCGGCCTGGCTTCGACCTCTCTATTTTGGTCGTGCTCCCTATTGAGCCCCCAGTATCTGCACGCGAGCACGGCGGCGTTCGAAGGTGATGTCGTTGCGGTGGAACCGGCACCCGAGAAAGAGAAGGAAACCCACTGCAGTTTCACCGTGAAGATCGACTACTTCGACTATGTCAGTTGGGGAAAGTTCGGCCGGGACTCGAAGACGGGCGAGACGATCACCCGAAAGGTGAAGAAGCAAGGCACGGTGTGTGTCATCAATGGGCGGTTGGTTAATGCGGCAACGTTCGCGGCGGCCATTCGCGAGGGTACGTGGGGCTACTTCTATGAAGACACCTGGCTCGATTTGCAGACAACGCCCGAGTTCACCTGGGGCGAGGTTGTGCGGGCGGAGCCCGCCAGTGGAAAGTGCCTAGTCCGCATTCACCGCACGCATAAGGAAATTCACCTGGCGGCGAACCCTCCGGTCGAACAAGAGCTGATGTACACCGACGACACCCTGTTTCGCACTGAAGACAAAGTGTCCGACGCCGACGGCGCGCTGGTTGCCGGCAACTGGGTGCAAGTTCACCCACGGCGGCCGCAGATCATTTCGGTTTGGACGGAACAGTCCGCGTTCGATCCGTCCGAACTGCTCCGCCACGAGGATGGCAAACGGGGTTATGCGAATGACCTTTCTTGCGCAGCGGTGCTCAAGTCTTGCCAGGTTGCCGCTCCGCGTTCGGTCATCGATCTGCCCGCCGAGTTAACCGTCGAGCGTTCGCTCCCAGGGAAAAGCGAACAAGTAACCCTCAATTGCCGAAAGACATCGTTCGTTTTAGATGGAAAACTCTGCCCCGCAGGCGTGGCATTCCGCCCAGGGCGCCGCGCTGTACTGGGGCACTACCGGCGCGAAACCGCCCCGCACAAAGTACTCGTCCGGTCGCACGACGACGCAGTTCGCGGGACAATTGTCGAGGTCAGCGACGGAAAATTAATGATCTCGACAGCCGATGACGAAGTCAAGATCGCCGTGGAAACGTCGGCTGAATTTCAGCTTGACGGCCGCCCGGCGAGAATCGATGAGATCAATCGCGCCGGTGCGGAAGTGGTCGTCTATCCGCGGCGCGGCGAAACGGTGATCGCGTTTCCCTACCAAATCACAAACTAAGCTAGGCCAGGTCACCTTCGACCGTTACAGCTTCGGCGGAACCCAATCCGGAATACCCGTTTCCTTCTGCTGTTTCTCGAACAGCACGTGATAAGGGCGTGTCGGGGACATGGGGGCTTTCTCGTTGACCATCATGGGACGCGTTTTCTTCCACCACCCTTCGTAGGCC
>CALBTA010000513.1 GCA_937967755.1 uncultured Planctomycetaceae bacterium
ACGTCAGGCAAACCGCTGGGTGCTTCTGGTCGTCGGGGACCGCCGACCTACTATTAAAAACACCCGCGGTTCTGGCGGCTACGAGCCGGAGAACCGCGGGAGTGTTGTCACGCGAAATGAAGATACGCCGGCTACTTTCGCCAGCGATAAAATCCGAAGCCCGTGAGGGCCAGTAGCGTCCAAATTGCGATGCTGCCGGGTTCAGGAATCACAAAGGTTTGCAGACCCGCACCAGCGCTGTTGAGTTGTAGCGAAAAGCCACCGTTGCCATCGGGGTCAACCAGTCCGAGGCCGCCCGTGAGGCCCGAGTCAACATACTGCCACATCAAGTCGTCGATGGTGACCGATGCGTCGGGGTCGGCGTCGTTGAACAAGTCGAACAGGGCAACGTCATCGCCCAAGTCATAGCCGAGTTCGTTGCCTAGTTCGTAGGTGGCACGAACAAACTCGGCATCAAGCGCGTCGGTGAAAATACCTGCATCGTCAATCTCGCCTTCCCAAACGCGGTTGGCGTGGTCGGACCCAATTCGCACGTTAATTCCACTGGCTGTGTTGATTGCCCGGGATTGCGAAGCGCTGATCGCTTCCAGTTCGCCATCAACGTACAGCAACACGTCTTGCACATTTGGCGATCCATCGTTTTCGAATGTCGCAACGACATGATGCCAATTGCCGTCGTCCAGATCAGTCGTCCCTACTTGAAATCCACCGTTGACCTCTACGCGGAGCGAACCGTCGACCGGCCCGTTCCCATCCTGGAGCCGGAACGTCCACTTTTGCCCACCAGAATTGTTACCCCAACTCAAAATGGATTGATTGTCGTTTGGCGAATCCGCCCGAATCCAAGCCGAAAGCGTACGGGACGCCGTGCCAGTGACACCCTTATATCCAGCCGGCGTATTGGCCCGCAGGTTCTCACCGCTTCCGTCTAGCGTGAGCGCGCCAGCACCAATTTTTGACGCAGCGGTAATGTTCGAAGCTACGTTCGCGCCGCTGTTACCCGAAGCATTGTGATTGTTTCCAGACGAATCGGTGAAGTCGCTATCGAACGTCCAGTGGGCATCAAGGTTATCCGCGAACGGACCGGCCACCGCGACTTGGCAACAGAGAGCAGTGATTGCGATGCAACCAAACATACCCAGTAAGCGCATGGTTCAACTCCTCAGTAGGATTGGGCAAATGAATTAGCCAACGGCACGAATGGCCGATGAAGTTCTCTGGTGGACCGGAATAGTTGGAGGGATGAGATATGGAAGACTTTATTCGCATACAGCGTGGAGTGCAAGCGATTTGTCCAAAAAACGGTTGCAAATTGGCCAGGAACCGTGCGTTCGACTCCTGTGATACACTAAAAGTGCGTGCTTTTCGCACACATTCGCGAACTCTTTTCTGAATTACCGAGTAAGAAGGCAGCAATGAGAGACATGTTGTTCATACCGCGTGCTCGTTTCGCCACGGGGCTTTGCTCACAATTGGCCGTGGCACTGTTGGGTGTTTCATTGGCCGGCGCTGCACCCATCGATGAGCAGTCGCAAGACCTTCCTGCCACACCGGGCGACGTGGCAGTCAACTCTTCCCCAGATGCCTCAGGAGCGACCGGATCTCAACAAGCAATTGCCGCTGCGCACCAGGCGTTCGTCCAGCGAGACATCGCGAAATGCCTGCAGCTGCTGCGATTGGCTGTTGCCGAAAAACCCAACCTCCCGCCGGCCAAGCTGATCTTGGCGGACATGCATCTGCGTGCGGAACAGAGAGGGGCCGGGCGCGGCCTGCTGGAAGAAGTCGCATTGGAAGATCCCAACCACCCCGAGCTATACCGCCTGTTTGGCGGGTTAGCGATGGTTGAAAACCGTTGGACCGAAGGGGTGATGGCGTTTGAAAAAGCGCTGTCGCTGCCGGCTCCCGCTACGTGGGACCAGGGGCAAACCGAACAGTTCACGCTCTCTTGTCAGCGCGGGCTTGCCATCATTGCGCAGCGGCGGGGCGACTGGAACAGCGCGGGCGAAGTATTGGCGAAACTGGTCGAGCACTCGCCCAAGGATGCCAACCTGCGCGACAGTTGGGCCACGGCGCTGTGTCATCAAGGCCAGTTCGACAAGGCTTTCGAGCAGTTTCAACTGGCCAAAGTCTACAATCCAAAAATGCTGCCTCCTGAGTTGTCGCTGGGCATCATGCTCGTGGAACAGGGCCGAACGCGGGACGCGGATGCATGGTTCGCGCGGGCGGTGGCCGCGAACAAGGGAAACCCCGACGTCCATTTCCGAATTGCGGTCGCCCTGCTCGTGCAGGATCGCGCGAAAGCGGCGCTTTCGCATGCCCAGGCGGCGGAGAAGGCTGGCATGACCGCGACGCAACCGAAGATGATTCAGGGCTTTGCGCAGCGGCAGCTAGGCGATTTGGAAGCCGCCGAAAAAACGTTTCGCGGCATCGTGGCGGAAGACTCTGAGAACCGATCAGCGCAGATTCAACTCGCCTTGGTGTTGGCATCCCATGAAGATCAACGAAAGTTGCAACGCGCCCTCGACGTCGCCCAACCGCTGGCTGCCGATCACCCAAAATCCGCAGCGGCCCAAGCAACCCTCGGTTGGGTGATGCACCGGTTAGGCAAACCCGAAGAAGCGAATCCGCTGCTGCGAAGCATCGCGACCGCCGGCGATGCCGATGCCGAGTCGCTGTACTACCTCGGCCGTTTCTTACAGTCGCAAGAAAGTTTCAACGAGGCCAAGGCTGTCGCGCTGGTCGTTTCCGAGCGAATCGCCACCCCCGGCATCATGGCCATGCGCCCGGCAATTCGTGCTTGGGTCCAGAAAACTCTGAGCGTTGAAAAATGAAGTCCAAGCACTGTCGAAACTCTGGCACGCTTCGAGAGTTTGCGAAAAATTCAGAACATTGAACACCGCGAATTCTCTGGGGCGGTTATTGAATCGTTTCGGCGGTGAACGATACCCGGTAATCTCGTTGCGGATCGACTTCGCGGGGATTGGGCACCAGGATGAAATCGTCGGTGACTACCGGGTCGAGGTCTTCGCCGGCGGTGATCTTTACGTTCTTCACGCGGGCGGGCAGAAAATGCACGATGGGGCGCCAGC
>CALBTA010000514.1 GCA_937967755.1 uncultured Planctomycetaceae bacterium
CCGCTTTCATGTTCCGTTCAACGCCAGGGTGGTCTTTGATCACGTTGGTAGTTTGCCCCGGGTCGGCTTCCATGTCATAGAGTTGCCCCGCCCCGACCATGCGGAAGCGCTGGTTCCGTACTGCGAAGTTTTCCCATTGAAACCTGTTAGGCTCCGCTCCGGTTGGCCAGCGCCCCTTGTGCGTAATCAGGTAACGATCTTCCCATCGTTCGTTGGGGTTGGCGATGAGCGGCAGCAAGCTTCTGCCTTCTACCTGGTCGGCGGGCAGTTTCGCCCCGGCGAGCGCCGCAAAGGTCGGCAAGATGTCGAGGTGGGCCGCAATCCGATCGACTTCCTGCCCGGCCTTGATGTGGCCATCCCAGCGGATGAAAAATGGCACACGTACGCCCCCTTCATCAGTGCTTCCCTTGAAGCCTTTCATGCCGGCGTTGAACATCGCCAGCGGCTTGCCGTCCGTCGTCTGGCCGAGCTTTCCTTTCCCCGACCCGTTGCCGGTCATGCCGTTGTCCGACATGAAGATGACGACCGTATTGTCCAGCAGTCCCCACGCTTCCAACTTTTCCATTAGCCGGCCGACGTTCTCGTCGATGTTCTCGATCATCCCGTAAAAGCCTGCTTGCGTCTTGCCGAAGCCTAAATCGGTGAATCGTTTGGCGTTCTCCGGCGGGGCGATGAACGGACCGTGCGGCGCGTTGGTCGTGATGTAGGCGAAAAACGGGGCGTCTTTGTCCTTCACCGATTGAATCCACCCCAGCCCGGCGGTGAAGAACAAATCGGTGCAGTACCCGTTGGTCTTTACGAACGAACCGTTGTGGCGAATGGCTGGGTTTAAATATTTGTTGCCCGGCGCGTCGGCACAACTGCACTTATACGCCTGCCCGATGCCCCCGGCCCCGTGAATGAACGCTTCATCAAACCCACGGTTGTGCGGCTGGTACGGCTCTTCGTCTCCCAAGTGCCACTTGCCGAAGATTCCCGTGGTGTACCCGGCCGACTTGAGCACTTGCGGCAAGATTGTCGCATCGAGCGTCATCCGCTCGCGTTCCAAAATCGTATGCGTCACGCCGTTGCGCATCGGGTGGCGGCCCGTCATGATCGCACTGCGCGTGGGCGAGCATGTGGGGCTGACAAGGAAACGGGTGAACCGCGTGCTCGAGTCGTACAGCGCATCCAAATTCGGCGTCTCGATCCACGGGTGCCCGTGCCGCCCGACGGGTCCGTAACCTTGGTCGTCGGTAATCATCAGAACGATGTTCGGCTTTGATCCGGCAAGCCCTTCGGCCTGCAAGTTCGCCGACGACGAAATACAAATTGCACCCGCGAGTGCGCTCCAAAAGATGGCGAATTGCATGGTAGTTGGCCTTTGCGGTAGTTGATTTCCGGGAGCGAAGATTCAACCCGCATCTTAGCCCACTAGAAAGCGTGCCGCCAGCTAGAGGTTCGCTCCAAGGTCGCTGCGGGCAGAGTCAGATCTGGCCTCCTGCGGAAAGACCACCTCAGAGCTATTGAGAAACAAGGACACAGAATCTACGAACAGATATATATATACGGAAGTATACTATTCTTTTTTTTTGCGCATCGCCCTCACGGCGCACCAGCAGATCTGCCCTTTGAAACAGGGCAACAGCTCACTGCCGTGGCGACCGGGCATGGCCAAGTAGACGCTTGCGTGACAACGGCGTCGAAGTCAGAATCTACGGCGTCCGCCACGCCGCGTACCGCGCCTTAAAAGCCTGGGGAGCGATGGTCGATGAGCC
This sequence comes from uncultured Planctomycetaceae bacterium, assembly GCA_937967755.1. Taxonomy (GTDB): domain Bacteria; phylum Planctomycetota; class Planctomycetia; order Pirellulales; family Pirellulaceae; genus CALBTA01. The sequence goes on from CALBTA010000514.1 coordinate 1,758, forward strand.
GGTGATTCGGGAAGCGGTTAGGAAGGTAAGTCGCTATCAAAGATCATACGATTCTATGACATTCACCACGGACAACATCGCCGGCACCGACGCAATCCCGGAACTTGAATCTCGTCGCGCGAGGTATGCTGAAACTGG
>CALBTA010000515.1 GCA_937967755.1 uncultured Planctomycetaceae bacterium
CCGCTACTCACCGGAAGAAACCGTTGCCTTGCTGCGCAGCGCCGCCCGGCTTTACTATCAGCCATCACGTAGCGGAATTTGCAAAAATTCCGAAGCCAGTAGCGAAAGTTTTACAAATTCCGCTACGCTACCCACTCACCTAGTCATGAAATACCGCAGCTTCTGCATCGAACTTGCCGAGGCGATGGCGGCGGCGACTCCGGCGCTGAAGAGCGTATTTCTCTATCGCGATATGCAGAGGGCCGTCCGCAGCGGCATGCGCGTGTTTCGCTACGCCGGCGCTCCTCTGTGGTGGGCCGATCGCTTTCACCGGGCGGTCATCACCCGAGGGCCGCTGGCGATTGGTCTGTGGTGGAACATCGAACTGGGGCGAAGGATGTTCCCCGTGATGCAGCGGTTCACCCCGTGGGAACTGAGCAAGCTCGGCGCGATTGGCCTGCTGGGCATCGCGTGGCTTTCGGCCATGGAGCGCTGCGTTCAGTTGCAACGCGCCGGGTTTGCGATGCCGGCGATTTGCTACGACGATCTCATCGCCCGCCCGCGTGAGATCGCGAGCGCGCTCGCTGTGCATTGCGACTTACCTTCGGGCAGCGGGGAAGAAATGATCACGGCGATGGGCGAGGATTCGCAGCGCGATTCGGTTGTTCAGCGCGCCCGTCAGAGCAACTACGAACTGACGCCGCGCGACCACGACACGCTCCGCTTGGTGCTATCACGCAGCGAAATCGTCGATAGCACTGACTTCGCGCCGGACGTCTCGTTGGGAGACGATGCAAATGCCGCCACAAAACCGGAAACATTGGGTAACATTGCCACGTAGAGAGGCTATTTCCCCACGAAACTCCGGTGTTTCGGCTACGGGGTAGTTTGCCCGCTTCAGCAAAAATGCGTAGCATAGGTGGTGTGGCGGATCGGGCGGCAGGGAAGTCAACCGTTCTGGCCGGTGCTCCGATGCTTATGATGACGGACGGCTGTTCCAAAGCTGCTCAGCCAAGACGTGCCGTGGTATGTTGACGGGACTTTTCGCTTCAATCCCGGGCCTGCTCCCCCGGCTTGAATGTTCCCCAATTGACGGACGCCCCATGCGACCCGCTTCGATCCTCATTCTGATCGCCGCTTGCGGCTTCGCTTTGCCTGCGACCGCCGGCCCGGCCGAAGACCAGTACACGGTCGCTGCGGGTCAGTACAAGCGGCAACGTTGGCAGTTGGCCATCGACGAATTCGCGTTGTTCTTGAAGGACTACCCGGGCCACGCCAAAGCAGCGGAAGCCCGCTTCTTCACCGGCGAAGCGTTGATGCAGTTGGGCAAAGTCGCCCAGGCCCGCGAACACTTCGACGCGTTCGCCGCGGCCGCCCCCGATCACAAGTACGCACCGCAGGCGTTGTTCCGCCGGGGCGAGTGTGCTTACCTGACGGGCGATTACGAGCCGGCCCGGGCGTTGCTCAAGCAATTCCACAAAGACCACGTTGGCAGCAGCTTGAACCAATACGCGTTGCCTTACCTGGGTGATTTGGCGCTGATGCAAGGCGACGGCCCGGCCGCCCAGGCGCATTACACCGAAGCTCTCCGCGAACATGGCGAGACCGCCCTGGCGGACCAATGCCGGTACGGGCTGGCCCGGTCGTTACAATCGCAGCGACGCTTCGACGACGCCGGGCGGTTCTATCAATCCATCATCGACAAGCCGTCGTCTCCACTGGCTGACGATTCCCTGTTGCAGCTTGGGCGGATGCAGTACGAGCGTGGGCAGTTCGACGATGCGATTCTGACGCTACAACAACTCCAGACGAAGTTTCCTGAGAGTGAGTTGCAGCCTTATGCAAAATTCTGGACCGGCGTCACGCACTCGGGGCAGGAAGATTTTACCGCGGCGATTGTCATGCTTGAGCAAGCCGCGAAGGTTCCCGCCGATCACCCGTTGACGCCGGCGATCGCGTTTCATTTGGGCGACGCGCAGCGGCGGTCGGGCCGGGGGGATGAAGCGGCGGCCAATTTTCAAGCGGTGTTGGAAGACGCGCCGAATTCCTCCTGGGCGGATGATGCGGCGCACGGCATGCTGCGCCTGGCTTCGGATGCGGACGCGCACGACGAGGTGATCCGCGCCGGGGCGGCGTTTGCCAGTGCCCACCCTGACAGCCCATTGAACTACGACGCCCGGCGGCTGCATGGCCGGGCGCAGATGAAGTTGGAACAATACGCCGAGGCGATTGCCACGCTCAGCGGATTGCTAACGGAACTGGAAGCGATCAACGCCCAAGGTGTGAATCAGCCGGCCGGAAAGATCAGTCGCGAGGAAGCCCGGACGCTGACCGATTCGACACGTTACTTGTTGGGCCTGGCCTACGTCGGGGCGGAGCAGTTCGCCAGCGCCAGCGCCGTCGTGTCGGCGATGAAACCGGACGAGCAAACTCAGCCGCAGGTCGCCGCCAGCGTCAGCGCCGTGCAGTCGGCCGCTTTGATGGGACAGAAGAAATATGGCGAAGCGATCGCCCCGCTGCGAAACTATTTGCGGCTCGCCCCTGACGGACCCGACGCCAACAAGAACCGTGCACACCTAGCGGTCGCGTTGGCGGCGACGGATCAGTTGGAAGAGGCGCAGCGAATCTACGACGACCTGGCGAAGAAACATACCGACCGCAACGAATTCCTCGAAACCACGCACTTCCTGGCTGAAAGCGCGTTCGAAGCAGGCGAAAAGGCCTGGGCCCGCGATCTGTTCACCGCGCTCGCCGATGAATCGAACCCGGCGGAATTTCGTGAAAAGGGTCTGGCCGGTAAAGCCTGGTGTGAACTTGATCTCCAGGCCCCGCAGCGCAGCGCCGAAACCTTCGACCGGCTGCTGAAGGATTTTCCCGAAAGCTCGTTGGTCTCGCAGGCGGCCCTCGCCCGGGCGACCGCGCTGGACCGGATCAACAAGCCCAACGAAGCGCTGGCAATGTACGAGTTGGTCATCAACGAACACAGCGACAGCAAGCAATTGCCCGAAGCCATTTTTCGGGCCGCGAAACTGCACGACAATTTGCAGCAAGACAAGCAAGCCGAAGCGCTGATGCGGCGGTACGTGAGCGAATTTCCCAACCAACCGAACATCGATCACGCGCTGTACATCTTGGCCTGGGTGCTGATCGACCAACGGCGTGAAGCCGACGCAACCGAGTTCTTCTCACGTATTCATCAGCAGCACAAGGAAAGTCGTTATTGGGCCGACGCGACGCTGCGACTGGCGACGGAGGCTTCCCGGGGGGGCGATTACGCGCAAGCCGCCGCGCTCGTCGATCAAATCATCGCGACCGGTACGAAAGAAGATGTGCTTGGCTACGCGTTGTTCCAAAAGGGAATCGCCGCCGTTAAGGCGAACCGCTGGGCCGATGTGGCTGGCCCGATGGAGCAGATGCTCGCCGCATTTCCCAATTCCCCGCAAGCGACGTGGGCGAAATTCTACGTAGCGGAATCGTACTACCGCCAACGAAATTACGAAGCAGCCGCCGAGCAGTTCGCCAGGCTCGACCGTGATGTCGAGGGGCAATCCGAAACGTGGCTCGGCGTTGTGCCGTTGCGGCGCGGGGATTTGCTCGCCCGCAACAAACAGTGGGCAGCCGCTTACGCGATGCTGGAAAACATTGAGGAAGACTTTCCGGGTTTCAACCAGCAGTACGAAGTTGATTACCTGATGGGCCGCTGCCTCGCCAACCAGGCCCGCTTTCAGGAAGCCCGCGACGCCTACGGGCGGGCGGTTGCCAACGTCCACGGCAGGCGAACCGAAACGGCTGCCAAGGCCCAGTGGAACATCGGCGAAACCTACTTCCACCAGAAGAATTACGAAGAAGCGATTCGGGCGTTCAGCCGTGTCGAGTTGCTGTATGATTACCCGCACTGGCAGGCGTCGTCGTTGTTGGAAGCGGGCAAGTGTTATGAAATGCTCGGCAAGTGGAGCGACGCCCAGGACAGCTACCAGCGGATCCTCAACGACTTTGCCGAAACGGCCTTGACGCAAGAGGCCCAGCGCCGCCTGCAAGTCGCCACCGAACGGGCCGCCGCGGCGCAGCGGGCCGCCGCCAGAAATTCCACCCAGAACGATTCACGATGACCGAAGGCAAGGTACAGATAATGACGGGGCCTGATAGTCGTCTTTCGCTCCGCGAAAGACTGCTTTTCGCGGAGCGAAAAGCGACATTGCTGTGCGCGCTGGTCTTAGCTGTTTCCCTCTTCATCTGCACGACTCAAGTATCGGCCCAACCGACTCCCTTCGGCGAAAGCCCGCCCACCGTCGCCGACGCGTTGCCAGCCGGCGGAACCACCTCAGGCGACGGCGCGGCCGAACCCGGCGAAGGCGAGACGATTCCGACCAGGAACTTGCTGGAAGTTCTCATGCAAGGCGGCCCGTTGATGTTCGCTTTGGGCATTTGCAGCTTGATGTTGGTGGTCTTTGTTTTTGAACGCGCGATCAGCCTGCGCCGCGGCCGCGTCATTCCCGGCCCGTTCGTCAAACGGTTCTTGAAACAAATCGCCGACGGCGAGATCGACCGCGACGAAGCCCTGGAACTTTGCGCCGACAACGGTAGCCCCACCGCCGAAGTTTTTTCCGCCGCCGTGAAGAAGTGGGGCCGTTCGTCGGTCGAGGTCGAGCAGGCCATCATCGACAGCGGCGAACGGGTCACCAACGGCCTGCGAAAATACTTGCGGCTGCTCAACGGCATCGCCACCATCAGCCCGCTGCTGGGGTTGCTCGGCACGGTGACCGGCATGATCGCTGCGTTTAACGAGTTCGGCACTGGTAATCCCGAAAAGGTCATCCCCGGCATCAGTCAGGCGCTGCTGACCACCGCCGCCGGATTGTGCGTCGCTATCCCCGCGTTGATCGCATATTTGTTCTTCGTCAGCCGGGTCGACCAACTGATCATTCAGATCGATTCGCTCGGTCAGGAGCTGGTCAATTCAATCGCCGCCGACGGAGTGCCCAACCCCGCGCCGCGCCGCGGCAGCGATAGCAGCAAGAAGAAATCGAAACGCTCCTCCGACGCCAGGGGGGCCGCCTGATGCCGCTGAAAACGCACATGGACGAGCAGCCGACGCTCAACCTGACGCCGATGATCGACATCGTGTTCCTGATCGTGATTTTCTTTCTCGTTGGTGCGCCGTTGGTGGAGGTGGAGAAGCCGCTGGAAGTGAAAGTCC
>CALBTA010000516.1 GCA_937967755.1 uncultured Planctomycetaceae bacterium
CGGTTATTGAAGATGCACCGGCGGAAGTCGCCGGCGATTCAGAAAAAGCGAGTGAGAAGGAAAGCGTAGAAGGCAAAACCGAAGACGTAGCGGCCGCGGAAGAGGAAGCCCCGAAGCAAACCTACATCCGCATCGCCCGAGACGAAGATGAGAACCCGGTATCTCTCGACACGTCGGTGATCACGTTCGAGGCGAGCGGGGAAAAGCACAAGGGCATCACCGTCGATCTGGTCGGTGCCGTTCACGTGGGCGATGTTGCTTATTACGAAAAGCTGAACGAACTGTTCGAGACCTATGATGTGCTGCTGTACGAATTGGTCGCACCCGAGGGCACGCGTGTTCCCAAAGGCGGCCGCAAAGGGGGCGGGGCAATCGGCTTGTTGCAGGGGGGAATGAGTTCGCTGTTGGAACTGGAGCATCAACTGGAGCAGGTTGACTACACCAAAGACAACTTCGTTCACGCCGACATGTCACCCGAAGAGTTCGCCAAGAGTATGAAGGACCGCGGCGAAAGTTTTTGGGCCATGTTCTTCAAGGCGATGGGGCAGAGCGCCGCGCAAAGCGGACGTGGCGGCAAGCAGCAAATCTCCGATGCCGATCTGCTGATGGCCATGTTCGCCAAAGATCGTTCGCTGCGCCTGAAGCGGTTGATCGCCCGCCAATTTGAAGACATGGAATCGCAGATGTCGATCTTCGACGGCCCCGATGGCTCGACGATCATCACTGAACGCAATAAGAAATGCTTCGAGGTGCTCAAAGAACATCTTGGCAAAGGTCACAAACGGATCGGCGGGTTCTACGGCGCGGGGAAACTGGCCGACATGGAAAAATGGGTGGCGGAAGATGTTGCGAGTGAGCGGACCGGCGAGAAATGGATCGCCGCGTGGGATCTGACCGCTAAGGAGAAATCGCCCGAGACCCCCAAGGAGGCCGATGCACCGGCTGAGGAAGGAAATCAGCCGGAAGCCGACGACCGAGACCCGCTGGCAGAGCCTGCCCCGCTCAAAAAGGCGGGCTAAAGTCGTTGTTTACAAAAGTCGGCCATTCTCACATACTACCTGCGCTGGGCTTGCCCGACCGATCTTTCCATTGATCTACCACGCAGGAGCACGCACGGATGGCGCGCCTCTCGATCAACGAACTGACCACTTTTCGCTGGACCTTCGAGGAAGATGTGCGCAACTATTGCGCCGCCGGCATCGAAGCGATTGGTGTCTGGCGGCAAAAGCTGTCCGACTATGGGGAAGAGCAAGGCATTGAACTGTTGATGGAAAGCGGGCTGCGGGTCAGCAGCTTGCTGTGGGCGGGCGGGTTCACTGGCAGCGAAGGGCGATCGCATAAGGAATGCATCGAAGATGCTCGCGAGGCAATTCGCCTGGCCGCCGCGATGGATGCGGGCTGCCTGATCGTTTACAGCGGTCCACGGGCAGGGCACACCCACAATCACGCCCGGCGGCTGATGCGCAGCGCGCTCGATGAGATCCTTCCACTGGCCGACGACGTCGATCTTGATCTGGCCATCGAACCAATGCACCCTGGCTGCGCGGCCGACTGGACTTTTCTCACTGAACTGAGCGAAGCGGTCGAGTTGCTCAAGTCTTACGACACGCCCCACATGAAGCTGGCGTTCGACACATACCACCTGTGCCAGAACGGCGATGTGACTGCGATCGTGAAAGAAATCATTCCTCGCATCGCCGTCGTGCAACTGGGTGATGCCAAAGCGCCGCCCGACGGCGAACCGAACCGCTCGCCGCTGGGCGAAGGGGTGTTACCGCTGAAGGAAGTCGTCGCCGCACTAGAAGCGGGCGGCTACGAGGGTTTCTACGACGTCGAACTGATGGGCGAAGACATCGAGCGGACAGGCTACGATCAACTGGTCACGCAATCGAAGCAGGCGTTCGAGTCGTTCCTGGCGAACTAACCGCCCGCCGGCAGGACCAGCAGCTTATCAGCCGCATCTTCCCCCAAGGTCACAGTCGATGCGCCGACGCGCACTGACAGGACACCCGATTCCGATCCGTACTCGGCAAGCTCACCCTCCGTATCGAGTTGCAGTCCCGCGTCGCTGAGGTAGCGCAGAAACTCTGGCGATTGATCGACAACCCGCACCAGGCGAAATTCTTCGCCGACCGGGAATTCGGTCAACCTGCGATAAGCGGGCTTGGCGATGGTGCCATCGGCCCGCGGGATAGGATCGCCGTGCGGGTCCGATTCAGGAAAGCCCAGGTACTCATCAATGCGGTCGACCAGCCAATCGCTGACCGCGTGTTCCATATTCTCGGCCTCTTCGTGGACTTCATCCCACGACAAGTTTAGCGTGGTCACCAAAAATTGCTCGATCAGCCGATGCCGCCGCAGCACGCGCAGCCCCAGCGCATCGCCCGAGGCGGTCAGGCGGACGCCTTCGTACGGCGTGTAGGTTGCCAGCCCGCTTTCGGCCAGCGTCTTCAACATACTGGTCACCGTGCCGGGTGAAACGGCCAGCGCATTGGCGATCTCGCCAGTACTCGCGGGGCGCTGCTCGCTCGACCCGCAAATCTGATAGATTGTCTTGACGTAGTTTTCAATCGTTAGGCTTGGCAACTGGGCGTTTCTTTCAGCAGTTCAGCGCCGGGCGTAATGTTTGCAAATGGAGTATCCGCGGAGCGTATAGATTGTATGCGCCTCAAGCATCGAATGTTACCGTCACTTGAGCGGCGGCCGTCCGGAATTCTTGTAGATCATGATGACATTGAACCAGCGCGCCGCGTTGATTTGTGATGAGGCGCGGGAGCGCGCGGACGAACTGCGGATCGCTTTCAGGTCATGCGAAAGCGGCGCGACGATCATCGACTGCGGAATCGACAGCCCCGGCGGGCTGGCCGCTGGCCGGGTACTCGCCTGCGTCTGCATGGCGGGGTTGGGTGAAGTGCAGTTGACCGCCTCATCGGAATTCGCCGGGGCGTCGCTTTCTGTCGAAGTTGCAACGGATCACCCGATCGCCGCGTGCATGGCTTCGCAGTATGCGGGCTGGCAAGTCAGCGTTGAAGGATTCTTCGCCATGGGCAGCGGACCGATGCGCGCGGCCGCCGGCAACGAGGAGTTGTATTCGCACATCGGGTACTTGGAAAAACAACCCGACGCTGCCGTCGGCGTGTTGGAGACGCGGCAACTTCCGACGCCCGAAGTTTGCCAATACATCGCCGCGAAGTGTCGCGTTGATATCAAGCGCGTTTATCTGCTCGTCGCCCCGACTGCCAGCATCGCGGGAAACCTGCAGGTGGTTGCCCGCAGCGCGGAAACAGCCCTGCACAAATTGCACGAAATCGGTTTTCCGCTCTCCGCAATCCAGTCGGTCTCCGGCTCTGCCCCGTTGCCGCCGGTCGCCGCGAAGGATCTCGCCGGAATCGGGAGAACGAATGATGCGGTGCTGTACGGCGGGCGGGTTTGCCTGTGGGTCGCCTGCGAAGACGACGTTATCGAGGAACTGGGGCCACGTGTTCCCAGCAGCGCGTCGGGCGATTTCGGCCGGCCGTTCGCCGAGATTTTCGGCCACTACAAGCACGATTTTTACAAGATCGACCCGCACCTTTTCAGCCCCGCGATGGTGACTTTCAACAATTTGAAATCAGGTCGGGCACTCACATTCGGGCAAATCCGCCCCGATTTGTTGGAAAAATCGTTCCTAGAGGGCTAGAACGGGCGGATTCCCGGCTAAACGGGCTACCCCTCGATATGGTGGACGCCGCCCCGGCGAAACCGACAGAAAAAGCAAGGTTCGCCTTCGCGCAAAATCCTTGCAGTTTTCTTCCCGTCGACTAAGCTAAAGGCAAGCTACTTGATCCAGTTCCCCGATTCTGAACGATCGTACTCGGGGGCTACTTTTCCAAATCCCCAATCGGAAGAGCAATTAGAGATGCTGCGCAAACTTTGGGACGACGAATGCGGCGCGGTGGTGTCGATGGAAATCGTCGTCATTGGCACTGTGTTGGTAATCGGTTTGATTGCAGGCTGGGCGTTATTACGCGCGGTCATTTTTGTTGAATTGAGCAATCAGGCAGAGTGGATTGCCGGCCACGAAGACCACATGCAAGAGATTGAGATCGACGCCGTGTTGACTGCGGCTGACGTCTTCAATTCCAACGGCGAAGGTGATCCAATTAATTAGTACCTGTCGCCGAGATACCTTTTGCCGTACCAGTTCATTGACAACGTTACTGTCACAATCGATGCAATTAGCCCGTTCGGGCAGAGTTGAGCGTTTCGTCAAGGATTACCTGCTCCTTAATTCTTGACAGACTTCCGCATTCAACTAGCATCAAACTCGCTCCCTTCAAGCCGGACTCGCAACCCCCTAGGATTCCCAACACCGAGTGCTGCTGGTGGATATTCAAACGACCAAAGCCATCATCATGACCGTCTGCATCGTCGGGTTTACCGTCGTGGGGGCGTACATTGATTGGCGCACTTACAAGTTGCCGAACTGGCTGACGGTCTCTTGCTTCGCCGCAGCGTTGGTGTTCCATTTTGTCGCTGGGTTTTTTGGAGAGCCGAGTGAAAACCCAGGTATCTGGAACGCCCTGATTCAAGTCGGCTGGGCGCTGGCTGGTTTCGCTACGGGCTTCAGCATCTTGTTGGTGCTGTGGTTGATCGGCGGCGGCGGCGGCGGGGACGTGAAGATGATGGGTGCGATGGGTGCCTGGCTGATGCCGATGTTAACCCTTTACGTCTTCATCATCACGGTTGTCCTCACGGTCATCTTTTACTTCCGCCAAATCTTCAACGGCGAAGCGGCCAAGCTGAAGAAGGCGAAGAAGACGGCCGAGCGAACCGGCGTCAAAGAAAAGTACAAACCCAAGGGCGTTCATTACGCCTTTCGTGCCGGCCTGGCGGTCTGGATCGTGATCGGATACTTCATGATCGCACATCAAACGTTTCCGTTTTTTCAATCCAAGGCAGCCGACGACCCACAGGTAACTGTTAACAATGCGTCCTAGCTGCGGAAAGAATTTGAACTCGGCAAACGGGGAAAATCG
>CALBTA010000517.1 GCA_937967755.1 uncultured Planctomycetaceae bacterium
ATGTGGCTGTGCAATTTTCCGTTCAGCCTGGCGTCGTTCATTGGGCTGGTCAGCCTGGCGGGCATCGTGGTGAACGATGCAATTGTGATTGTCGACTTCATCAACCAGGCCCGCGCCCGCGGGTTGCCGCTGCGGCAAGCGGTGATCGAATCGGGCATCAACCGCCTGCGCCCGGTGCTGCTGACGACCGTCACGACCATCGGCGGCTTGCTGCCGCTGCTGTTAAACTGGTCGGGCGGAGCCGAATTCTGGCAACCGCTGACCGGCGCGGTCGTGTTCGGGCTGGCGGTTGCCTCCGTGCTGACACTGTTCGTCGTACCCGTCGCTTACGAAGTCTCGTACCGCCTGATTCCGCAATGGCGCAGCGCGTAGCCCGCATCGGCGGGGCGGCCGCGCACCCGAACTCAGATACCTTCTACATCAAGGAAAACAACGATGAACCGCACCTTCGTCACCCTTGCTGCGGCAATGCTCTACATCGGGCTGATCCCGAGCGCGGCTCAGTCCGCCGAAAACGGCAAGCCCAACATCGTCTACATCATGGCTGACGAATTGGGCTACTACGAACTTTCTTGCATGGGAAACCCGAATATCAAGACGCCGCGCATCGACCGGATGGCCGAGGAGGGAATGCGGTTCACCCAGGCGTTGGCTGGTTCCTCCGTTTGTGCGCCGACCCGTTGTTGTTTGATGACGGGCAAGCATAGCGGGCATACATCGGTCCGTTCCAACGGCGGCGGCACGCCTCTGCGGGCGGGCGAAGAAACGGTCGCGTCGATTCTAAAGAAACAGGGCTACGCCACCGGCGGGTTTGGAAAGTGGGGTTGCGGCGGGCGCGGCTCGACCGGCGTGCCTGAAAAACATGGCTTCGACGTCTTCCTGGGCTACTACGACCAGGTTCACGCCCACAGTTACTACCCGCCGTATATCGTTCGCAACAGTGAAGAGGTTCCTCTGAAGAACAACCACGGCGGCAGCAACGGCGAGACTTATTCCCACTATGTCATCGTGGAAGAGGCGATGGATTTCATCCGGGACAACAAAGATGGGCCGTTCTTCTGCTACATGCCGATCACGCCACCGCATGGCATCTTCGACATTCCCGATTCCGATCCGGCTTGGGCCATCTATACGGGCAAACCCTGGCCGGAACAGGCAAAGCGGTTCGCCGCCATGGTCAGCATGATCGACCGCCAGGTGGGCGACGTGCTTGATCTGCTGAAAGAACTCGGGCTGGATGAGAACACCTTGGTCTTCTTTTGCGGAGACAACGGCGGCAACGACTATTTTAAGACCAAAGAACGCCCGCGCGGTTTTCACGGGGCGAATGTCCATCCCAAAACGGGCGTTGAATTTCGCGGCAAAAAGGGCAACCTCTACGAAGGTGGGCTGCGAATTCCGATGATCGCCCGCTGGCCCGGCAAGATCAAACCAAATCAGGTCAGCGACCTGCTGTGGTACTTCCCCGATTTTCTTCCCACCGCCGCGGAAGTTGCCGGCGCGAAGCTACCCGCCAGTATCGATGGGATTTCGATCATCCCCGAACTGCTCGGCGAAGAGGCGGCCGGTCGGAAGCAACCGCAACACGAATACCTGTACTGGGAACTCGGCCAGCAAACGGCGGTGCGGATGGGAACGTGGAAAGCGATCAAGCCGAAGCAAAACGGTGAATGGGAACTGTACGATTTGGAATCAGACGTCAGCGAGACCAAAGACCTGGCCAAAGAGAAGCCCGACGTGCTGGCAAAGCTAGTCGCCTTCGCCAAGGATGCTCACGAGCCGGTTGAGGAAGGAACTTTCTTCAACCGCGATATACATGAACGCGACCGCAGGGCAAAATTCGGTTTCAAAACCGCGCCTGCCTTGCCCGCCAAAGTCAATGTGCTTGCGCCGGATGGCTTGCTTTCACGCAAAGGTTGGAAGATTGCGCGGGTCAGCAGCCAGGCGGAGGGGAAATTCCGAGCGGCTGCCAACGCCATCGACGGCAACCCGCGAACCCACTGGCACACGCAATTCCAGCCGAAGCTGCTTGAACACCCGCATGAGTTGGTAATTGATTTGGGCAGCGAGCGAACCATCCGCGGCTTCCGCTACCTCGCTCGGCAAGATGCCAGTTGGAACGGGGCCATCGGCAAGTGCGAATTTTCAGTGAGCAATTCGCCTGACGATTTTGGAGACCCCGTCGCCGAAGCCGAATTCGCCAAGCAGAAAGAATCGCAGGAGGTAACTTGCAAACTGGTTAAAGGCCGCTACATCCGGCTGAAAACACTCTCAGAAGTAAACAAAGGCCCGTGGGCATCGGTTGCCGAACTAGGCATCATCGGCGAATAAAAAGTAGGCCAACCGGTGGCTTTCAGGCACTAGGGGCAGTCTCAGTTTTCGCCCAGCGCCCCTTCCAGCAAGTCCCACTTGCCGAGCAATTCTAGCCACCTACTTATCGGGGCATGGAATCGATACACCATTTCCCGATCTCACTTGGTAAGCTAGAGGTGCATCTTCCCAGCGCTTTCGGAATCAAAGTGGCGAACGGGGAAACATTGCGATCGAGACCGTCCAAGGTAGAGCGCTGAAAGCAAATGCTTCACGCTTTACAGAGTGTGTTCGTATAAAAGCTAGGACAGCATCGGCACAAAAACTGAGCGCGCACACAAACTTTGAAGCAGATTTGAAACTCTGGAAGTTCCCAAGAGGCGTCACGACTATGAATATGCAATCCAGCCAACTTCTACAACAAACCCGGCGTTCGTTTTTGGGCAGCGCTTCGCTGGGCCTGGGCGGCGTGGCCTTGGCTTCGCTGTTGGGTGATTCGCGCGCTCAAGGCGCGTCGCCGGCGAAGCGTAACGAATTCGGCGGGCTGGCCAACTTGCCGCATTTTCCGGCCAAGGCCAAGCGGGTGATTTTGCTCTGCATGGCGGGCGGGCCTAGCCACTTGGAAACGTTCGATTACAAACCGAAGCTGGCCGAAATGGATGGCCAGCCGATGCCAGCTTCGTTCACAACCGGTCAGCCGATCGCGCAACTGCAAAACCAAAAGTTGAAGTGCCTCGCCCCGCAGTTCAAATTCAAACACGTTGGCGAAAGTGGGCAGCAAATCTCGGAGATTCTGCCACACATTCAGACCATCGCGGACAAGATTTGCATCGTCCGCTCGATGCATACCGATCAAATCAATCACGATCCGGCGCATACCGTGATGAACACCGGCACGCCCATTTCCGGCCGCCCCAGCATGGGAGCGTGGGTGACATACGGGCTGGGTAGCGAGTGTGACAATCTACCCGGCTTCGTAGTGCTGACCAGCATCGGCGGCCGAAACCCGCAGCCCGTCGCCAGCCGGATGTGGGGCAGCGGTTTCCTGCCGGGGCAATTTCAAGGCACGCCGTTTCACTCGCGCGGCGATGCCGTGCATTACATCAACAACCCCGCCGGGGTGACGCGAAGCCAACAGGGCGACGTGGCCGAATCGATCCAAGAGTTCAACCGGTTGCAGGCTCAGGCCAGCGACGACCCGGAAGCACTCACGCGTATCGCCCAACTGGAACTGGCGTTCCGCATGCAGATGAGCGTTCCTAAGTTGATGGACATTTCCGACGAATCGAAAGAGACACTCGCTGCGTACGGGTGTGAGGCGGCCGATGGTTCGTTCGCCTACAACTGCCTGCTCGCCCGGCGGCTGGCCGAGCGCGGCGTGCGTTTCATTCATCTGTACCACCGGGGTTGGGATCACCACAACGACATCGTGAAGTTCATGACCGTTTGCAGCGGGCTATGCGATCAACCCAGCGCCGCGCTGGTGAACGATTTGGACCAACGCGGAATGCTGGAGGACACGTTGATCATCTGGGGCGGCGAGTTCGGCCGTACGCCCATGTTCCAAGGCAACAAAGGGGGAGCCGGCCGCGATCACCACATGCGGGCATTCAGTATGTGGATGGCGGGTGCCGGGATCAAACCGGGTATCACCTATGGAGAAACCGACGAGTTGGGGTACAACGCAGCGGTCGACAAGTTCCACGTCCGCGACTTGCACGCCACGATGCTGCACCAACTCGGCATCGACCACAGCCGCTTCAGCGTTCCGTTCCAAGGGCTAGACATGCGGCTGACGGGGGTGGAAGAGGCCCACGTGCCGAAGGGGATTTTGGCATAAGGACCGAGTTCACCGATGAACGCAACACCCAACTACTCAGCCGATGAGCGGGCGCTGTTCGCGGAGATCGCGCGGCAGCCGCTTCGCAACGAGCCGCGGCTGCGTTACGCCCAGTGGTTGCGCAATCGTGGCGACGAGCGATTGGCCGAGTTCATTCGTATTCAGTGCGAGCTAGACGAACTGCACCCGGCCGAGCGGCGCTACTTTGAACTGTCGCATCGCGAGCACCCGTTGCTGCATGAGTTTCAGCAGCATTGGGAAGAGCGTTTCGTGAATCTACCTGTTGATTTCAACGGCTTCGATCGCGGGCTGGTCGGGCATGTGAGCATGGAGCCGAAAGAGTT
>CALBTA010000518.1 GCA_937967755.1 uncultured Planctomycetaceae bacterium
CACATCATCAACGAAGGGCCGCGGTACATCGTTCCGCGCAGCGATGGCCGCGTTTTGGTCGGCTCCACGGAAGAGGATGTCGGTTTTGACAAGCTGACGACCTCGCAGGGTATCGCCGAGTTGCGATCGTTCGCCGAAGAACTGCTGCCTGCGTTGCGAAATGCCGAATTGGAAAAGACTTGGGCCGGCTTGCGCCCCCACGCGGTGGATGGCTTTCCTTACCTTGGGCGAGTCCCGCATTTACAGAACTGCTTCGTCGCCGCAGGGCACTATCGGGCCGGGCTTTCCACATCAACCGCGACGGCCGTTTTAGTGCGGCAAATGGTGGAAGCAGCAGCGACAGAAATCGACTTGGGTGAATTCCGCCTCGATCGGTAATCCCCTATGCTTGTATGCGTGTTCACAGACACGGTTTAGGCCACGTGGGAAAGTAGTACGGATTGGCAATCCGTTCTACTTTCGCTCTCCGAATCCCGCCGGGTGCCACTGCCATCCTGGCAGTGCATTTCGATGCGAACCTTGCCGACATGAATTGAGACCAACGACTCCACGTAGGTGACTAAAGTTAGCCCGTACGCCCCGTGATCCAGCTACAACCATCCAGCTACGCTTCGAAGAGCACTGTCGATACGAAAGTGGCACCCAAGCACTCACGATGACTCATCAAATATACGTCGAAACCCCCGCAACGATTGGCATTTTGGGTGCCGGGCCAATCGGCCTGGAAGCGGCTTTGTATGCGCGCTATTTGGGTTACGACGTAAAACTGCTGGAGCGCGGCAAGGTGGGCGAGAATATCAGCCGCTGGGGCCACGTGCGGATGTTCAGCCCGTTCAAAATGAACGCCTCGCCGTTGGGGCTGCAAGCGCTCGCCGCGCAAGACGAATCTTATCGCCCGCCCGATGCGGAGAGCTACCTCACCGGCAATCAATGGTTGCAGCGATACCTGCTGCCGTTGTCGCAGTCGGATCTGATCGCTGATGGGTTGGTTGAAAACACTCGTGTGATTGCGGTGGGCCGCAGCGATTGCCGAAAGGGCGAGCTTGTCGTCGATGCGCAGCGAGCCGAGTCTCCGTTTCGAGTTCTTGTGGAAGATGCGAAAGGACAACGCGACGAACAGGCCGATGTGGTGATCGATACGACCGGCACGTTTGGAAATCATCGCTGGCTGGGACGCGGCGGCATCCCGGCGAAGGGTGAGCTGTCGTGCGAAGAACACATTAACTACGATCTGCCCGATATCTTGGGCGAAGCAAAAGTTCGATTCATCGGCAAACGCACTCTCGTCATCGGCAGCGGTTATTCAGCGGCTACCAATATCATCGCGCTCGCCGAACTGGCCGGCGAAGATGCGAAGACCGAAATCACTTGGATCACTAGCGCTCTGGACAGCAACGGGCCGGCGATTGCAACCATCCCAGGCGACCGCTTGCCGGGACGGAGCGAACTCGCAAACAGGGCGAATGAATTGGCTTGGGGCGAGGGACCGGTCGCACACATCGCCGGCGCGCACATCGAATCGATCCAGTTCGATGATCGAAGCCAGACATTTAGTATGAAGGTTGCCACCGAGTCTGGCGAGAGCGAACTGAACTTCGACAACATCATCGCCAATGTTGGCTATCGGCCCGATACGTCAATTTATGAAGAGCTGCAAATTCACCAATGCTACGCCAGCGAAGGCCCGATGAAGCTTGCCGCCGCGCTGTTGGGCCAGAGTTCAGCCGATTGCCTTGACCAAACCAGCGCAGGCGCAGCCAAGTTGTTGAACCCTGAACCGAACTTCTACATCCTGGGCAGCAAGAGTTTTGGGCGGAATTCCAACTTCCTGGTTTCGCTCGGCTTGCAGCAGATCCGCGAAGCCTTCAGCATCATCGGCGGGCGTGAGGACTTGGACTTGTACACAGCCGTAGCGGTGGCTTCCAGCCGCCGCGAGTAGCACTCCTTTCGCGTTTACGGTGGCTAGAAGCCCCCGCTACTATGACGACCACGCCCCAAATCGAACTCAGTCACCTGGACCAGCTTTGGTTTCAGGTTGCGGGGACGTTGTGCAACCTCACCTGTCACCACTGCTTCATCAGTTGCAGCCCCAAGAACGACACGTTCGGGTTTCTCACACTCGAAGAAGTAAAAGCCCGGCTGGAAGAATCGGTCGCGTTGGGCGTGAAGGAATACTACTTCACCGGCGGCGAGCCGTTTCTTAACCGTGACCTGGTCTCGATGCTTATCGAAACCTTGAAATACGGACCCGCCACCGTGCTGACCAACGGCACGGTCTTGAACGACGAGTGGCTTCAAGAATTGCAGCGCGCCGATGAAGAAAGCCTGTACTCGCTGGAATTCCGCGTTTCCATCGATGGCTGCACGGCCGAAATGAACGACCCCATCCGCGGCGACGGCACGTTCGACCGGGCAATGCAGGGGGTAACGAAACTTGTCGACTACAACTTCCTGCCCATCATCACAGCCGCCCGCACCTGGTCGGATGAAGCAGATCAGGCGGTGATAGCGGGCTTCGTGAAAACGCTTCAAGACGCGGGGTACACTCGCCCGCGGCTGAAGATTTTGCCGACGTTGCAGATGGGTGCCGAGGAAGACCGCACCCACGGTTACCGCCCCACCGAACGCATCACACACGAGATGATGTCCGGCTTCGACCAAACGCAACTGATCTGCGAGCACGCCCGCATCGTCACCGACCGCGGCGTCCACGTTTGCCCAATTCTGATCGAATCGCCCGACTCGCAGCTGGGCCAAACGCTCGCCGAATCACAAACGCCGTTCACGCTTTCCCACGGAGCATGCTATACGTGCTATCAGTATGGGGCGATTTGTGCGAATCCTTCGAGCGGCGCGGGTGGGTGAGATATGGCGCAGTCGCAACCCCATCGCATCGCCCTCTTCGGCGGCATCTACAACAACTACCTCGCTCTTGAAGCGGCAATTGCCGACGCGCGCTCGCGCGGGGTAGATGCGATTTACTGCCTGGGTGATCTGGGTGCGTTTGGGCCGCACCCTAATCGGGTGTTTCCGTTGCTGCATGAAAATGACGTCGTTTGCGTTCAAGGCAATTACGACGATTCGATCGGCAACGAACTGGACAATTGCCAGTGCGGGTATACCGACCCGCGCGACAACCACTTCGCCCAAATCAGCTACGACTACACGCTCGCCAACACGTCCGCCGAGAATCGAGCGTTTCTTCGCGAATCGCCAAAGCAACGCCCCATTGAGCTAGGTGCGCTGAACGTCCTGCTTTCCAACGGCCGCCCTCGCAAAGTGAACGAGTTCCTTTGGGAATCGACCACGCCGACCCATTTTCTTGATGAGTTGATCGCCGATGCCCGCGTCGATGTCATCGCAGCGACCCATACCGGCATCAAATGGCAGCGGGAACTTGCTGGCGGAAAATTGTTCGTGAACGTCGGCGTGCTGCGGCGGCCGGAACATGACGGCGCGACGACTGTCTGGTACACCCTGTTGGAAGCCCACGACGACTGCGTCATCGCCGAATTCGT
>CALBTA010000519.1 GCA_937967755.1 uncultured Planctomycetaceae bacterium
CGTTTTGGCTGTTGGACCTGGGGCTGAACGCTGAAGTTGAAAACATTCGACTGTTCAACCGTACCGATTGCTGTGGTGACCGCCTGGATGATTTTCGACTTTCGCTGCTGGATGCGGCGATGAACGAAGTTGATGGTGTGGACGTAAACTCACCGCTGGGTGCCTCGGAAACTTTCTTCTTTGACGGACAAGTGGGGCGATTCGTGCAGATCCAATTCGAAGATGTGGGCACCGATCGAGTGCTCTCGCTGGCGGAGGTTCAAGTCTTTGGCGTAGTCGCAGTTCCCGAACCGGCAAGCATTGCATTGTGGTCGCTGCTGGGAATCGGCATTTGTGTCGGTGGCCTTATTCGACACCGTACCAAACACTGTTAAAACCATAGTCCATCTGATGACCAAAGTGACAACAACCCGCTCCGCCAACTGCTCGTTGCAATTGGCTGGGCGGGTTTTCTTTTCGTCATGCAGCGAATATTCAGCGGTGGATAGCCACATCCGCTTCGCATGAATTCGCGGCCACGTTGATGATCTCCTCCGAATGGCTCTACGAAACCGAGAAGGCTCTCTGATTTCGGGAGACTCGGATCATTTCGATCCGTGATGCCTACAGCCATTCGACGACGACCGCGTCTCCGACTTTCAGCCCGAGCATGGCCCGGGCGCTTTCCCCGACAATCGTCAGGCGAAGGTGGTCGCCATCCAAAATGGCGACGAAGGTCATTTCAGGTTCGCCGTGGTCAGGCGGATGGATTCCAATCGTCTGATGGCCGCTGCAACTGACGGCCACCCGCTCGTCGCGGGGCGCACCTTCCAAGCGGTCGGCGGAGATGTCCGTCAACAGGTCGCCACTCTCCGTCGCCGAAGCGACAGTTCCTTCGATCTTGCCTGGCACGCTCAATCGTCTCAGAGGCTGGCCCCGGTAGGACGAAAAACACGCTAGCATTCTACGGATACCACTCGGGTTCGCCAAGGTAGATCGCAATCCAAGCTGCTAGACTCAGCCAGTGTAGCCGGCACTCTAACCCGTCGATTGTCGGGAAACAGGAAGAAGGGGTAAAGGAGAAATCGAACCGGCCTTATGGTCCCGAGCCGTCGAATTCGATCCGCACGATCGAGCCAATCTCGAGCACAAGTGATTCCGACGCATTGCCGTTCACAACGGCAACTTCCAACCGATCCGATGAACTGAATAAGGCGATCGCCGAACCGGATGGATAGTCTGCGTAGGTTTGCGAAATCGCGCCAATCGTTTGTTTATCAACTGACACAGTGCAAGCCTTCCCGGCAGACCAGGCGTCGAATTGCGGGCGATGAATGTTCGTGATTAAATTGCCGAACGAATCAACGAAGACGACTTGCCCGGTGAGCGAACATTCGGTCATCGTCGCCACGGGCCAGTCGAGCATTTCAATCCGCTCGCACGGCGGCCCGATTTCTTCGCACTTCGCGCCAAGGGAAAGGTGGGCCGCCACCGGCCCCATGATGTCGCGGCCGTGAAACGTGCGGGAGATATCCTCCCGCCACAGGCTGGTGTTTGAAACCGTTCGCAATTCGCTAACCTCTCGCCCTTCGACAACGCCCGTCAGCAGGCCATTGTCGGGCGCGATAAACCAGTGCCCTTCGACAAGTGCGGCGACAATCGCCCGCTCGCTCCCTACGCCAGGATCAACCACCGCGACATGGATGGTCCCGACCGGAAAATGCCATGCCGTATCGGTCAGCACGATCGCCCCTTCAAGGACGTTCTGCGGCCTGATGCTGTGAGCAACATCAACAATGTTTGCCACCGGCGAGATCGAAAGCATCGCCCCTTTCATCTGCGCGACGTAGGGGCTACTTGCGCCGAAATCAGTCGTTAGCGTGATGATCAGCGGCATCTTTCCCTCAATGTTCAAATCTCGCCCTCTAATTCGCTCTTGCGTTTTAAGTGGAATAGCGCAAAGCCTCCTTTACACCTATGCGCTTGGGTGTAAAGCCAAGTTTACACCTACTAGATGGACAGAAATTGAAAAACCGCCGTAAGCCGTTACATAGAAACAACTTATGGCACCAGGGTGTATTTCGGAACGAGATTTGCACCACTTCACTCGTGGAACAGGGTTGTATGACGAATTCGGGTCAAACCGACTGGCGTAGCCCTTACCAAATTCAATCGGAGACCATTTGATGCGTAATAGTTTTTGCTTCGTAGCGGCATTTGCCGCGTTGTGTGCCAGTGGGGCACATGCGGACCAGTTTACCCTGGCCGACTTTTCCGACGTCAGTTCGCTGACGTTAAACGGCAGCGCGTCCCAACAGGGAACAGCCCTGCAGATCACACCCAATGCGGGCGGCCAAGCGGGGAGCGTTTACCGCACTGCTCCCGTCACACTCGCTCCAGACTTCGGCTTTAGCACCTTCTTCCAGGCGCGCATTGGAGCGGACGGCAGCGGTGGTGTCGACTGCTGCGGCGACTTCGCCGGAGCGGATGGGATGACGTTCGTCCTGCACAAGGGAACGAATAATTCGCTGGGCGGTGGCGGTGGTGCGCTGGGTGCAGTCGGCGGCGGGACACCATTGGGTGCAGGCCTAGTGGTTGAACTTGACACCTGGCACGCGGGCAGTTTCGACCACCCCAGCAGCTTGAACACTAATGGCAACCACGTCGCCATTGGCGTGTTGAATGGCAGTGGGTTGGAAAGCCCGCAAAACAGCCTGGCGCAGACCGCTCCCGGCGCGATCGCCCAACTCACCAACGCTGCCGTGAAGAATGTCTGGGTTGACTACAACGGATTCACCGACCAACTCGATGTATTCGTCAGCGAAGCCGCGGCCAAGCCGGCAACCCCCACCCTCAGCAAGCACGTGAATCTCTCAACGGTCTTCGGCGGAGATCCAACGGGGATCGTGGCTGGGTTCACGGGCGCTACAGGGGGTGCCACCGCCGATCACGATGTGCTTTCGTGGTCGTTTGACAGCAGTGGCGCAGGAACTACACCACCTCCGTTGGGGACGGAAATTGTATCTTTTGACGGCACACAACCTGTTACAACAAATGGCAACGCCAGCTTTCTGCCGGATCGCTTGCGACTAACCGACGCGGCTGGCAACCAATCAGGCTCCGCGTTCTTGTCAGACCCAGTTCGATTTCCGGATGACAAGTCGTTTAACGCGGAATTCTCATTTGAAATTGCCAACGGCAGCGGCGATCAGGGGCAAGGCGGACCGTTGGGCGCCGACGGAATGACGTTCCTGATTCACAATGATGTTCGGGGCGACACAGCGATCAGCATTGGTGGTGGAAACCTAGGGATTGGTGGCGGGGGCGACGGCAACCGCATTACCCCTGTCCTGGCCATCGAACTCGATACTTGGAACGGCGGCGTCTTTGGTGATCCGAATCACGACCACGTTGGAATCAACGTGCGCGAAGGTGACGCGGGAGGATCTAGCCTGGCCGCGACCGCACTGGGTGACTTCTCAGGGTTCCTCAACGACGGGACGGAGCGGTTCGTGTGGGTTGACTACGACGGCACGACCGATTTGCTCGAAGTGTTCATGGACACGGTCGACACTAAACCACTATCACCCATTCTGAGTACCAACGTCGACCTGGAACAGGTCTTCGGACCGACCAACGATTTGTTCGTTGGGTTTACCGGAGGAACCGGTGGCGCATTTGAAACGCACGACGTGTTGAGTTTCCAGATAAAGAAGAAGGTTGTGATGCCTGAGCGAACGACCATCTCGATCTGGTGCTTGATGGCCGCTGGACTTGCCGGATTTGGCTATGTTCGCTGCCGGCGTCGCAAGTAAGTTTCTTGGCTCTGTTACGAGAACATTTCGCCCGCTATTCTATCCCGAACAGCGGGCGTTTTTCGTGCGCGGTGTAAAGTGCGCACAGCATCGTTAGTTCGCCACCAGGCGGATGCAAATTTCCTTCACTTTCGCTGGGTCGGCGTTGGGGTTTTGCTTTCGGGCCTGGCCGATGAGGGCTCCGACGGCTTTTGTCTTGCCGGCTTTTAGGTCGGCGACGACCTTGGGGTTGGCGGCCAAAAGTTCTCGGCAGAGGGATTCCAGTTCGGACTCATCGACCTTTTCGACGCCGAGGGCGCTGATCGCTTCGGCAGCCGATTGCCCGGTGTTCAGCATTTGGTCGAAGACCTCTTTGGCCCGGCTGTTGTCGAGATTACCAGTTTGGATAGTTTGCAGCAGCTCCGTCAGCGCACCGGCGGCTAGGGGGAATTGCTCGATTGTTGCTTCACGATCTTTCATTGCGCTGAAGACCGATTGCGTGACCCAATTGGCAGCCAACTTCCCATCACCACTGCCTTCGGCGACCGCGGTGAAGTACTCTGCTACTGGCCTTCCGCCGGTGACGATTACATCGGCGTCGTATTGCGAGATTCCGTAAGAAGATTGCAAACGCTGACGCAGCGCCGCCGGCAATTCGCCCAAGCTGTCGCGCACCTGTTCCACTTGTTCCGCCGTGGTGATGATTGGAACCAGATCAGGATCGGGGAAGTAGCGGTAGTCGCTCGACTCTTCCTTGCTGCGCTGGCCCTTGGTGACTTGCTCCTTGTCGTGCCAGCCGCGGGTTTGCTTGGGAACGTCGCCTAGCTTCTGGCCCTTCTCCTGCCACACGCGCCACTGCCGGCCGGCTTCGAACTCCAGCGCCCTTTCGACGGCGCGGAAGCTGTTCATATTCTTGATTTCAACAATGGGCGTGGCGATTTTGCCCTCGGGCGAGTCGACGTGGAGATTGATGTTGGCGTCCACCCGCAGGCTGCCTTGTTCCATATTGCAATCGGAAACACCCAGGTAGGTGAGCAGCAGTTTCAACTCGTTCAGGTAAGCCCGGGCTTCGGCGGGTGAGCGCATATCTGGCTCGCTGACGATTTCCAAAAGCGGCGTGCCGGTACGGTTAAGATCGATTCGGCTGTCGGCCTTGCCCGCGTCTTCATCGTGCATGCTTTTGCCGGCATCTTCCTCTAAATGGGCACGAGTAATGCCGATCCGCTTCACGGGAAACTGATCCTTCGGGTCGCTAATTTCTAGCCAGCCACTTTGCGACATCGGCAAATCAAACTGGCTGATCTGATAGCCCTTGGGCAAATCGGGGTAGTAGTACTGCTTGCGGTCCCACTTGGTGAACTTGGGAATCTCGCAGTTGAGCGCCACCGCGGTTTGTAAAGAAAGCTCGTAAGCGTGGGCGTTCATCACCGGCAGTGACCCCGGCATCCCGATGCAGACGGGGCAAGTCTGCGTATTCGGCGCAGCCCCGAAGGCCGTACTGCAGCGGCAGAAAAGCTTCGATTCGGTCAGAAGTTGCACGTGAACTTCCAGGCCGATGATGATCTGGTATTCAGTTGATTGAACCACGGATAACACGAAGGACACGGATCTTGTGAATGGTGCGATTAGATTGGCGGTCGCTGCAAATGCCAATCGGTCTCTGTTTGAAACATGTGGGCAGCTCGCAGCAGGGTGTCTTCACCCATCGCCGGGGCTTGTAGCTGGAGGCCGATGTGCAATCCTGTTTTTGACATGCCGCACGGGATCGAAATGCCGGGCATGCCGGCCAGGTTCGCGGTGACGGTGAACAGGTCTTGCAGATACATTGCCAACGGGTCGTTCTTCTTTCCGCCAAGTTTGAACGCCGGCTTCGGCGTCGTTGGTCCGATCAGCAATTCGGCTTAGACAAACGCAGCATCGCCGCGGATCAGGCGGCGTACCTTCAGGGCTTTCAGGTAGTACGCATCGTAGTAACCGGAACTTAAGGCGTACGTGCCAAGCATGATGCGGCGTTTAACCTCTGGCCCAAACCCTTCGGCCCGCGTTTGCCGGTACATACGAACGAGCGTACTGTCGATCTTGCCGAGCTTCTCTTCGTCGCCGGCGGCCGCTTGCTTTTCGGCTTCCAGGTCTGCCAGCATCGAAGCTTCTTCGCAGCGATGCCCGTAGTGCACACCGTCGTACCGGGCGAGGTTGCTCGACGCTTCGCTGGGGGCGATGATGTAATACGTGGCGATGCCGTACTTGCTATGCGGCATCGAAACATCGACGACCTTCGCCCCGAGCGATCTGCAAACATCGATCGCCCCGAGAACCGCCGCTTCGACCTCGCTATCCAGCCCCTCGTCGAAGTGGTCGCGCACCACGCCCAAGCGAAGGTCCTTCAGCGGTTGGCCGATGGTGTGCGTGTAATCCGGTACGTCCACCGGCGCGCTGGTGGAATCGAGCGTGTCGTGGCCGGCGATCGCCTGAAGTAAAATCGCCGCGTCTTCCGCGCTGCGGGCGAGCGGTCCGATCTGATCGAGGCTGCTGGCG
>CALBTA010000520.1 GCA_937967755.1 uncultured Planctomycetaceae bacterium
CCAGCGTCACCAGCCACCGCAGCGGCGAAACAGAAGACGCAACCATTGCCGATCTAGCCGTCGCCCTCAACACCGGGCAAATCAAAACCGGCAGCGCCAGCCGCAGCGACCGGATGGCCAAGTACAACCAGCTATTGCGGATCGAAGAAGAACTTGGAGACGCGGCGACCTACGGCGGACCGGCGTTTGCCAAGAAGTTGAAATAGCTCGCGAACTTCTTGGTGTCCTCAAGAGTTGCGCTGTCACTGAAGCCCAAAATCACCTGACTCGATGAGCATCCGACGATGCTCCACGCGCAGCGGTTCGTAGATTCGCAGCACGTGAATCGTTGTCCGCCCAACGGGCGTTGTGCCTTCTAAGTGTGGTCCATCCCAGTGAAAGTGATCAGCCCAACGATCGCTCCTCGGGTTGTAAAGCCGGGTGAACTCATCAGATTCCGGATCATATCCGGCTACATTCGAGCCTTTGTAAGAGTTGCAGTAGAAGCACGAAAGCCCCAAGTGTGGTGCATGTCGCCGACTGAGCCAAATTGCAATACTCACAACAGCCACCGGCTCGCGCGATGACCTGCTGGCGGAGGGCCCGGTCCATCAGTTGACGTTGTCCCCCTCGCTACGGAGCGACGCCTTAGCTTTCGCACGCAACAGGTCAAGCAGTAGAGCCACACGGCGGTAAGACTCCAGTTCAGCTTGTTCATGAGCGGCAAGTGTTCCACGGTTTGCGCCGTCGCAAAGCTCCGCCATGCGAGAGTGAGCGGAACTTGAGAATTGGAGACGAAGCAGAGAAGCGGCGGCTTCAGCGTTAAGCGAGGACTGATCGGGACCGATAATTTCGGAGAGTATATCGGCTTCGGTGACATTCGTGGGCTGAATCATTGGCGACATACTTCCGTTTGGTGAGTCAAATCGCTGCACAGCAACGACGGCACCAGTCACTGATATTGTCGGCGCACATTCCTGGGAAGTCAACATTCCATCGCACTCACGGACAGTGGCGCTATTCATCCATCAACGCCAACATCGCATCGCCCATGGCTCGGCCGATGCGGTTGAACCAAATGGCGCTGCCCATGTAGTGATAGCCGAAGTCGCCGCCGGTCTTTTGCCATTCTTCGAACCGTTCGCGCCAGTGCGGGTATAATTCTTCGGCCGCTTTGTCGACCAGCACGTCCGTGCGGATCGCTTTAACGTTGCCTTTGAACTGGGGCACTTCGTTCATCGCCAGTTGGGCGGTTTGAATCGTCAGCATCGCACCTTTAGGTTCCTTCGATCCGTTCTGCCCCATCACGCCAATCACGAACGGCAGCTTCGGCGCGTCGAAGTCTTTGCGGACGTCGTTGATGAAGTGTTTCATGTTCGATTCGTATTCATCCTGCGCACCGTACTGATCGTTCCAACCCTGGAACCAAACGAAACCAGCCATCTCCAGTTTCTTCCCCTTCAATGCGGGAAACAATTCGCCGTAGTTCTCTTGCACGTCCTTCACTTCGGCGAGCATCTTGCGGTAAGAGCTGCCGTACGGCTCTTTGATATCGGCCATCGTCGGCAGCGGGTCATTTTTGTTGTTCTTCTCATTGTTCTTGGTCACCCGCTCTTGGGCTTTTTTTAATTCATCTTCGAGCGCTTCCATCGGAGGCATTCCGGCCGAGGGTGAACGGAAAAGCTTGAACAGCGAATGGCCGCCCCAACAGGTTTTGATCAGCAGCACTGGCTCATCGAAGTGATCGGCCACGACCGTTCCGAATTCCAGTTCCACCCCAGTCCGTTTCGGCGAACCGTAGCCGATGGTCAACCCACCATGCCGGTTGCCGTACTTGATGAACGCATCGTCGCGCACGATCCACTGGTCGCCATCACGAAGATGCTTAAACAAGTCCTTTGTCTTCGCATCGGTTGCCTGATGGTCGTACAACGCGTTGGGCGCTTTTCCTTCCATGTTCGATTGCCCGGCGAGGACGAACACTTTGACCGTGTCTTCCGCGTAGGCTGGAGCGAGAAACAACGAAAGTGCGAACAACGCGGAAGCGAGTATCTTCTTCAACATGGGCAGGTCCTGGCAGGCGGGAGGCATGTGGGGTGGGTAACGCGAATTTGGCGCTCGCTTGCCCATCTTAGCCACGGAAAGAGCGAATACAAGCAAGTGAGCCAAAACACCTAGAATCTCCGGCTTCGCGGTCTTTTCTCTTGCAACGCCCTGGCCCACTGTGCAATGATAAACACCGACTGATATATGGGGTTGGGTTCAATTCGACGCAATCAAATGCTCAGTACTGATACCACTCGACGCAGTTTCATTCGCGCCAGCGGCGCGGGTTTGTTCGGCCTTTCCCTCGCCGAATTGCTCGCCCTGCGGGAAGCGTCCGCAGGCGTTGCGCCATCGGGCGGCAGGGACGTTCCGTTCGGTCAGGCGAAGCGCTGCATTGTGTTGTTTGCCTGGGGCGGGATGAGCCATATCGATACGTTCGATATGAAGCCGCAGGCGGGCAGCGACGTTCGCAGTATCTTCAGCCCAATTTCGACGAGCGTGCCCGACATTCAAATCTGCCAACACCTGCCGGAAATCGCCAAGCGAACCGACAAGCTGGCGATCGTGCGCAGTGTTCACCATAAAGCGTCGGATCACCGCGAAGCAGCTTATTGGAATCTCACCGGGCACGAGCCGCGCCGATTAGGAGCGCCCGCGATCTTGCCTTCGCGTGAAGATTGGCCGTCGCTCGGTTCGATGGTAGCGTTTGCCCGCCAGGACACCGCCGCAAAACGGGGCGTGCCCGGAACGGTCAGCATTCCTTATGAAATTGCCGATCGCGGGCTGCTCAACGGGCAACACGCGGGCATTTTGGGAAGCGACTTCGCGCCGGTCTATGTGAAGCCGAAATCGGGCCGGCCGTTCGCGGGTGTTTCTCCGCCAACCGCCCCGTTGAACCTCGATCCCGTCACCGGACTCGATGCGCCGCGATTGAATTCACGGCAGTCATTGTTGAGTGAGTTGGAAAGTGCCCACCAGCGCTTGCCGCAACAAGACGTTTCGCCGAAACTTCTCGTCGCCGATCAGCACCGACAGCAGGCGTTCAACATGATGTCGAGCGCCGGCATGCGCGCCGCGATGGACCTCTCGAAAGAGCCGCAGCGCACCCGTGAGGCCTACGGCGATCACATTTGTGGGCAGAGCGTGCTGCTCGCCAGAAGGCTGACCGACGCGGGCGTGCCGTTGGCGACCGTCTATTGCTGTGCGGGTGATCTGAACGGCAGCGCCGGTTCGCACTGGGATACCCACGGCGACGGGTTCAATAAGCTCAAGCGCGACATGCTGCCGCCGCTCGATCGGGCTAGCGCGGCGTTGCTTGATGATCTTTCGGCGAGCGGAAAGCTGGATGAAACTTTGGTCGTCTGGCTGACCGAATTCGGGCGCACCCCGAAAGTCAACGGCAGCGGCGGGCGCGACCATTACCCCAACTGCTACAGCGTGGCCTTCGCCGGAGCGGGTATCGCCGGCGGGCAAGTCTACGGCCGCAGCGACAAAATCGGCAGCGAACCGGCCAGCGCCCCCTGCGGCCCCGAACATCTGCACGCCACGATCTTCCGCGCACTGGGCATCGACCCGAAGCTAACCTTCAACGACCTGCAAGGCCGCCCCCGCCACCTCTGCAACGCCGAGCCATTGCGGCTGGGGTGATGGTGATTAGGATGGTTGCGGACTGTCATCGGCTCTTGTTGAAGGACTCTTGGTCATGCGCGCAACCTTCTCGGCCTTCGTTTGTGTGTTTACGCTGGTTGTCCTTGCTTCGCCCGGTTGGGCGGTGGGCGAGGCGGGGCCGGATGTTAGCGGCGAATTACGTCAGTGGCATCGGGCGACGCTGACCTTCCGCGGGCCGGAGTTACGCGAAGACGCCCAGCCGAACCCGTTTCGTGACTTCCGGTTGGATGTGAAGTTCCAACACAACGAAAGCGGCGAATCGATCACGGTTCCCGGCTTCTTTGCGGCCGATGGGGATGCGGCCAACAGCGGTTCCAATTCCGGGAACTGCTGGCGGGTTCACTTCCTGCCTACGCGAACGGGCAAGTGGAGTTACTCCGCCAGTTTTCGAACCGGCAAAGACGTGGCGATCAGCGGCGACGCTCAAGCGGGTAAGCGGGTCGCATTAGACGGAGCCGCGGGTGAGTTCATCATCCGCGATAGCGAAAAGCAG
>CALBTA010000521.1 GCA_937967755.1 uncultured Planctomycetaceae bacterium
TCTTGCGCCCGTTGGTGACGGAAAAGACGATGCACCGCTCGACGGCCATCAACCAGTACGCCTTTCAGGTAAACCCGTTGGCGACGAAGACGCAAATCAAAGATGCGGTTGAAGACTTGTTCAACGTGAAGGTGGCGAAGGTTCGCACGCAAAACCGGGCCGGCAAACCGCGGCGCTATAAATTTCGCTGGGGCCGCACCAGCGGGTGGAAGAAGGCGCTCGTTACGCTGGATAAGGAACACAATATTCAATTCTTCTAACGCAGGGCCAGGCCGGTGCAACCGGCAGGCTGTTCGCGATAGTGAGTAAACGATCATGGGTATTCGGAAATACAAACCAACATCGCCCGGCAGGCGCAATGCCACGGTCAGCGATTTCAAAGAGCTGACCAAAGGCAGCAAGCCTGTGAAGAAGTTGCTGCGCCCGATTAAGAAGACGGGCGGCAGGAACAATCAGGGCAAGATTACTGCCCGGCACCGGGGCGGCGGCCACAAGCGTCGTTATCGGGTGATCGATTTCCGCCGTGGGAAAGACGGTGTGCCCGCCAAAGTTGCGGCGATTCAATACGATCCTAACCGCAGCGCCCGAATCGCGCTGCTGCATTACGTCGATGGCGACAAGCGGTATATCCTCGCCCCGGAAGGGCTAGAGGTTGGGTCGATGGTGGAAAACGGCCCCGATGCCCCGCCGAATGTTGGCAACTGCATGCCAATGAAAAACATTCCGCTGGGAACGCCTGTTCACAATATCGAACTGCAGCCGGGGCAAGGCGGTGTGTTGTGCCGCAGCGCCGGGAGCGGTGCCACGCTGGTCGCCCGCGACGCGGATTGGGCGCAAATTAACTTGCCCAGCGGCGAAATTCGCCGTGTCCCTTCAGCCGGCCGCGCCACGATCGGCAAGGTCGGCAACTCGGAGCACATGGGTATCGTCCTGGGTAAAGCCGGACGGAAGCGTTGGCTGGGCCGCCGGCCTCACGTTCGCGGAACGGCGATGAACCCGATCGATCACCCACACGGCGGTGGCGAAGGCCGCACCAAGGGCGGTCGCCATCCCGTCAGCCCATCGGGCGTTCCCGCCAAGGGCGGCCCCACGCGAAAGAAGCGTAAGCCATCGAATCGGGCGATCGTGCGTCGGCGGCGTTCGAAGCGTTACGGTCAGTTGCGAGTCAAGAAATAATAGCCATCAGATTACAAACGTATACCCAAAAGCACTTTGACCTATGAGCCGTTCGCTTAAAAAAGGCCCCTACGTCGACCCGAAGCTGTACGGCAAAGTGCAGAAGCAGGACGAAGCTGGCATCACTGAACCGATCAAGACATGGGCCCGTGCCTGCACGATTGTGCCGGAGTTTGTAGGTCACACATTCATGGTTCATAACGGCAAGATTTTTCACAAGGTGCAAGTGACTGAAGACATGGTCGGGCACAAGCTGGGAGAGTTTTCACCAACGCGAACCTTCCGTGGCCACGGCGGCAAGGGTGGCAAGAAGTAAAGCATCGAGTTAGGCATATAAAACAATTGAAAGACAGCCATGGCGGCATTCAAAGCATCCCATCGATACGCCCGGATCAGCGCCCGCAAGGTGCGGCCGCTGGCCGATTTGATACGCGGCGAATACGCCAGCGACGCGTTGGATCTGCTGCGGTATCAACCCCAGCGAGGTGCCCGCATGTTGGAAAAGGTGATCCGCAGTGCCCTGGGCAGCGCACAGGATCCGGACCAAACACGGGGGCAGCGGATCGACGTTGATCGTTTAGTAATTTCCGAAGCAAGGATCGACGGCGGCCCCATGTTCAAGCGTATTCGCCCGCGAGCACGGGGGATGGCGTTCATGATTAAAAAACGGATGGCACACATCCACGTCGTGCTTTCAGATGAAGACTAGGCGGTACAGGTATTTAACAAGGCAAACCTTATGGGTCAAAAAGTCAACCCAATCGGATTTCGCACCGGTGTGATGCTCGGCTGGAAGAGCCGCTGGTACGCATCGAAGCAAGATTTCTCGGACTTGCTGATCGAGGATCAAAAGATCCGCAAGTTCATCAAGAACCACCCCAAGAAATCGCAATACCGCCAGGCGGGCATCGACCGCATTGAAATCGAGCGAACGCGCGATGAAGTGAAAGTCGTTCTGCATGTCGCGCGCCCGGGTTTGATCATCGGCAAGAAGGGCCAGGAGATCGAAATTCTGCAAGAGGAATTACAAAACCTGACCGGCCGGCGAATCAACTTAAAAGTCGAAGAAGTCGGCCGGCCAGAATTGAGAGCGCAGCTTGTCGCCGAGGACATTGCGGAGCAACTGCAAAAACGGGCCAGCTTCCGCCGGGCGATGAAGCGGACGCTGGAGCAAACGATGGAAGCGGGCGCCAAGGGAATCAAGATTCAACTTTCCGGACGCTTGGGCGGAGCGGAAATGTCGCGCTGTGAAAAGCAGATCGCGGGCGCGTTGCCGCTCAGCACGTTGCGAGCGAATATTGACTACGGTTTTACAGAAGCGTTGACCGCGCAAGGGCACATCGGTGTTCAAGTGTGGATTAATAACGGCATGTTCACAGGGAGTGATGACGATGGCGCTGATGCCCAAGAGGGTCAAGCACCGAAAAAGCCAAAGAGGACGTATAAAAGGTAACGCCACTCGCGGCAATACCGTCGTCTTTGGGGAATTCGGCTTGCAATCGACTGAAGCTGGTTGGATCAGCGCCGCCACGATTGAGGCGGGGCGTATCGCCGCGCAGCAATACGTGCGCGGAGAAGGAAAATTGTACATCCGCATTTTCCCGGACAAATCAGTCACCTCCATTCCGCTGGAAACCCGGATGGGTAAAGGCAAAGGCGAACCAGATTTCTGGGCCGCCGTCGTGAAACCCGGCACAGTGCTGTTCGAGTTAGGCGGCGTGACAGAGCAGCAAGCGAAGATTTGCTTCGCCCGGCTGGCGCACAAGATGCCTGTGAAGGTGCGGTTGGTGAAACGGCGAACGATGTAGAAGTAGCGGGGGGCTGCGACCCACCGCAATGAGAAATAACGAGGACGACAAGCCATGAATGCGGCTGAACTTCGCGAGATGAGCGACGAGCAAATGACGGCGGAACTGAACCAGGCCCGCGCGAGCCTGTTTCATCTACGCGTGAAAGCTCAAACCGATACGCTAAACGCTCCTAGCGAGATCCGCCGCAACCGGCGATTGATCGCGAGAATTCAGACCATCCTTCGAGAGCGAAAGTCAGCGAGCCCCGCGCAGCCGGCCGTGAACGATCTCGCCGAAGGTTAATTCAACACTATCGGTGAACAGCGTGACCAACACAGAACAGCGAAAACCAAATGCCTAAAAGAGTTTCCATTGGTGTCGTAACCAGCGATCGCATGGCGAAGACCCGCCGGGTCGAAATCCGGAGGAAGGTTCGCCACCCGCTGTACGGCAAGTATGTATCGAAGCGGACCGTTTGCTACGTTCACGATGAAGAGGAGCAGTCGGGCGAAGGAGATACCGTCGAGATTATTGAAAGCCGGCCCCTGTCGAAGAAGAAGCGCTGGCGTTTAGTTCGCGTTGTGGCCAAGAGCACGGCCGTCGACGTCGCGGCCCTCCGCGCGGCCCGCAAAGCCGAGGCGGAGGCCGAGCAGGCAGTCGAAGAGAAGGTTGGATTAGACCAAGGGAAGCCGGAAGAAGAAGAGCCAGGCAGCGAAGGCGGCGAGTAAGACTCCCGACGATTGACAGTCATTCGCTCTGCCACCCGTTCGTAAGCGAAAGTTAGTGCATCAATGATCCAACAAGAAACCAGGTTGAACGTCGCCGACAACACCGGTGCCAAAGAAGTCCAGTGCATCAAGGTGCTCGGCGGTAGCCGGCGGCGGTTTGCCGGAATCGGCGATATTATCGTCTGCAGCGTGAAGGCGGTGATTCCCGGCAGCGAAATCAAAAAGAAGCAAATCGTCCGCGCGGTGATCGTGCGTTGCAAGCAGCCGACACGCCGGCCCGACGGCAGTTACATCCGCTTCGACAGCAACGCGGTGGTGATCGTCGATGCGGACAAAAATCCTCGCGGTACCCGCATTTTCGGCGCGGTGGGCCGCGAGCTTCGCGAAAAGAAATTCATGAAAATTGTCAGCCTGGCCAGCGAGGTGGTTTAGGCGGTCACACTACAGGCGTTGCAAGAATATGTTGATCAAAGAAGGCGATACCGTCGAAGTGATTTGCGGCAACGACCGCGGCGTCCGCGCCAAGGTTTTGCACGTCGATCAGGCGAAGAACAAGGTCTTGCTTGAAGGTGTTAACATCGTCTTCAAGCACGTCCGGCGAAGCCAAAAAAACCCGCAGGGCGGGCGGCTGGAAAAAGAGATGCCGGTCGATGCTTCAAACGTCATGTTGATCGACCCCAAGACGAACCAGCCCACCCGCGTGGGCGTGCGTTACTTGGACGACGGCAGTAAGGAACGGTATGCGAAGAAGTCAGGCGAATCGATGGGTCAAATCGCGCCACCGCGTGCCCGCTATGCGAAGAAGTAAACGGACAATAATCCAAGTCGTGAGATTCCGAGTACGAATCAGCGGCCAAGTTAATTGAAGCCATGGCAAAGAAAAGCAAAGACAAACCGGCGGAAGACCAGGGCCCAGCCCCCACGCCGCGGCTGCAGGAAAAGTATCTCCAAGAGATCTTGCCGCGCTTGCAGGAGAGCCTGGGGCGGAAGAACATTTTGTCGCTGCCCCGGCTGCAAAAGATCATCGTGAACATGGGCGTGGGCAGCGCCATTACCGAGAAAAAACACCTGGAAGAAGCGGTCGATTCGCTCGGGTTGATCACCGGGCAAAAGCCGGTCATCACGCTGGCCCGCAAATCAATCGCGGGCTTCCGCCTGCGTGAGGGTCAGGCGGTCGGTTGCAAGGTTACGTTGCGTCGGCAGCGGATGTACGAGTTTTTGGATCGGCTGATTTCGATCGCGTTGCCGCGGGTGCGAGACTTTCGCGGAATCAGCGACCGCGCGTTCGACGGCCACGGTAACTACAGCTTGGGCCTGACTGAACAGTTGGTGTTTCCCGAATTGAATCCGGACAAGTTCCTGCGGGTGCAGGGTATGAACATCACGATGGTTACCAACGTCGACAGTAACGACGAGGCCCGCGAGCTATTGCGTGAACTCGGTATGCCGTTCCGACAAGCAGAACAAAAGAAAGCCGGTTAGCCCCGGTCGCTTCAAAGCAATCCGTCAAACCAAGGAAATCGCTGGTGGCAAGTAAATCAAAAATCGCCAAGGCCAATCGAGAGCCGAAGTACTCCAGCCGGCAAGAGCGCCGGTGCAAACTGTGCGGCCGCCCCCGCGCGGTGTACCGGAAGTTCGGCATCTGCCGAATTTGCTTTCGCAAGCTGGCCGACCGGGGATTGATTCCCGGCGTTCGCAAAGCGAGCTGGTAAGGAAGGCGTTCGCAAAGCGAGTTTGAAAGTAGCCAAGAAGACAACAAGCAGAACGATGGTTGTGAGCTGAAATGAGGAACCCAAACGTATGATGGTTGACCCAATTGCCGACATGCTGACCCGCATCCGAAACGCGGTCAGTGTCGAGCGCTCTCACGTAGACATGCCGGCGTCCAAGGTGAAACAAGGCGTCGCGGAAGTGCTTAAGCGCGAGGGCTACATCTGGGATTTCGAACTGATCGAAGCAAAGCCAGTTTCGCAATTGCGCGTCGAATTGAAATACGGCCACAACGGTGAGAAAGTCATCCAGCACATCCAACGTGTCAGCACGCCGGGCTGCCGCGTCTACGCCAAGGCGAAGGAGTTAAAGCCGGTCCTGAACGGGTTAGGGATAAGCGTTTTGTCCACCAGCCGCGGAGTTATTAGCGACCGCGAAGCGCGCCAGCGTGGTGTGGGCGGTGAAGTGCTGTGCGAACTTTGGTAAGCGAGAATCAGTAACATGTCGCGTATCGGAAAAAAACCAGTTCCCATCCCCAAGGGCGCGAAGATTTCGATCGACGGCCGCACGATTACGGTCGAAGGTCCGAAGGGGAAACTGCCGCCGTGGGAGCACCGCGCGGAAGTCAAAGTCGCGGTCAACTCGGACGACAACGAAGTAGTCGTCACGCGAGAGAGCGACGACCGGACGTCGCGCGCCCTGCACGGAACCACCAGGGCGTTGATTCAAAACATGCTGGTGGGTGTGACCGAGGGTTACGAAAAGCGGCTAGAGGTTGTCGGCGTCGGCTACCTGGCGGCTGTGCAAGGAAACACGTTGCAACTGCGGGTTGGCTACGCCAACGAAGTTCACAAGGAAATTCCACAAGGGCTGGACGTCACCTGCCCCGATCAAACACACGTATCGGTGAAGGGTTGCGATAAGCAGCAGGTGGGCGAGTTCGCCGCCGCGGTTCGCGCCGTCCGCAAGCCGGAACCGTACAAGGGTAAAGGCGTTCGTTACGAAGGGGAATACGTCAAAATCAAACCGGGCAAATCGGCGACCTAGCCGGCGTTTTATCAGCGGGTGTTTTTTAAGCCATGAATCACGAACGTTACATTTCCAAACAAAAGCTCCGCCGCCGTCGGCACGTGCGCAAGGCTGTCAAGGGAACGGCGCAGCGCCCTCGGTTGAGCGTCTTCCGTAGCCTGAAACATATCTCTTGCCAGTTAATCGACGACCTGGAAGGCAAGACGCTTGTTTCAGCCGGCACGGTAGACAAAGAGATGAAGGGCGACCTGAAGTACGGCGGAAACGTCGAGGCCGCTGCGGCGGTCGGCAAAGCCATCGCGGAGCGCGCCCAAGCCGCGGGCATTAAGAAAGTCTGCTTCGACCGCGGCCACAACAAGTACCACGGCCGTCTGGCCGCGCTGGCCGACGCGGCCCGCGAAGCCGGGCTGGAGTTTTAAGCCTACGCAAAAACAGAAATACAACGTACCCAGAGGATCATCAGGTGGCTTCAGCATCTCAGCAGCGTCGCGGAAAGCGTGACGATAACCAAGACCAGCAACGCGGCGAATACCTCGATCGGGTCGTGAAGATCAAGCGTTGCGCCGCGGTGGTCAAGGGCGGCCGCCGGTTTAGCTTCGCGGCGATGGTCGTCGTCGGAGACGGCAATGGCCGGGTCGGTTGGGGCTATGGCAAAGCCAATGAAGTGCCGCCCAGCGTTGAAAAGGCCACTAAGCAGGCCACCCGCAGCATGATCGAAGTGCCCGTTGAAGAAGGAACGATCCCGCACAAGGTGATTGGCCGTTTCGGCGCCGGCAAAGTGGTGATGGTTCCCGCCGGTCCTGGTACAGGTGTCATCGCCGGTGCCGCGGTTCGCGCCGTGTGCGAGGCGGTAGGAATCACCGACATCCTCACCAAGAGTTTCGGGTCCAACAACCCGGTTGTGGCGGTCAAAGCCACGATGAACGCACTGGAACAACTGAGAACGAAGGCCGAAACCGAACGGCTTCGCGGTGTTTCCCTGTCGTAACCCAGCAGCCAGATTATCGAGCACACCGCCGCGCAGATTTAGGTTGAGAACACCATGAAGATCGACGACGTCAATCGCGGAATCAACAAGCACAAGCGGGGCCGCCGCATCGGACGTGGTACCGGGTCGGGCCACGGCAAGACTGCGTCGCGCGGACACAAAGGTGCTAAAAGCCGCGCCGGTTACAGCCGCAAAGCGGTGTTCCAGGGCGGAATGATGCCGATGATTCGGCGCATTCCCAAGCGCGGGTTTACCAACCGTTGGGCCCTGAAGGTGTTCACCGTCAACGTCAGTGATTTGGAACGGGTTTTCTCAAGCGGTGACGAGGTCAACGCCCAGTCGCTCCAGGAAAAATCGCTGGTTTCCGGCAATTGGGATTTATTGAAGATCCTGGGCGACGGCGATTTGAGCAAGAAATTGACCGTATCCGCCCATCGCTTTAGCAAATCGGCGGTTGAGAAAATCGAGAAAGCCGGCGGCAAAGTTGTGGTTGTTCCTGGAAAAACTCCCGTCGAAGACAAAAAGAAAGCGGCGAAGGAAGCGAATTCCAAGAAGAAGCCGGCGCGGGCCGAGCCCAAGGCCGGAGCAAAACCGGCGGATGATAAACCCGCAGCGGAACCACCAGCGGACGGTCCGGCCGACACTGAGGCGACCGAAAGCGAGTAATTCAAGCCAAATTGAACTATGCGGCTAGGGGGAAATTGGGTCAGATAGCGGCTTGAAGTAGCCTCCTCGCCGAAATTGAACAAGCAGCGCCAGCGAAAACGGACTCTCGCAACGGCGTTTTTTGAGCGTGGCGAAATCGCCCAACGGATGGAACTGAAACCATGTTGGAAAAGTTACGCGTCGTTTTCACGATCCCCGAGCTGCGTCAGAAAATCTTCCTGACGTTGCTGCTGTTGGCCATCTATCGTGTCGGTTGGCAGATTCCGTTGCCTATCGTGAATCAGGAAGCGACGGCCATCGGTGCCCAGTCAGGCGGACCTTGGGATCGCCTGATGGCCCAAGCCGCCATGTTCAGCGCCAGCAACTTGTCGCAAATGACGATCTTCGGCCTGGGGATCATGCCCTACATTTCCGCCTCGATTATTTTCCAACTGCTCGGCAGTGTCTGGAAGCCGATCGAGGAGCTACAGAAGGAGGGCGAAACCGGCAGGAAGAAAATCAATGAGTACACCCGCTACTTAACGGTTGGGCTTTGTTTGATTCAAAGCTATTTTTATCTGCGCTTTCTTACGTCGACCATGGAAGGGGACGTTCCGAAGTACATCAGTACTGAATTTCTCAACGCGGATAATGCGCTTGGAATAGGCTGGCAAATTACCGCCGTGCTAACGATGACCTGCGGCACCATCTTCTTGATGTGGCTCGGCGAGCAGATTGACGAATACGGCATCGGCAACGGCATCAGCCTGTTGATCATGGCCGGCATCCTTGCCCAAATGCCTGGGGCAGGGTACGGCCTGCTGCAGAACGTCGCGTTTTCGCTGCAAGGGTTCGGTGAACAGAAAGGAATCGAGGTCATCATTGTCCTCGCGGTGTTGTTCGTGGCGGTCGTGGTGGGAATTGTGTTTATCACGCTCGGCCAGCGCCGCATCCCCACGCAAAGCGCCAAGCACGTGCGCGGGCGGCGGGTCTATGGCGGTACCCGTCAGTACCTCCCGCTGAAAATCAATCAGGCGGGTGTGATGCCGATTATTTTTGCCAGCAGTTTGCTGATGTTCCCGCAAGTGCTGTTCGGGCAATTGGCACCTTGGACAGGCGAATTCGGCAACACCTGGTTCGCACCCATCGCCAGGGCGTTCAGCGGCGGCACGTCGTTCATCTACAACTTCCTGTACGTGGTGATGATCTATTTCTTCTGTTACTTCTGGACCGCGATCACCTTCAACCCGAAGGACATGTCCGAAAACCTGAAGAACTTCGGCACGTTCATCCCCGGCTACCGCCCCGGTAAACGGACGGCTGATTACTTGGAAAAAGTGATGGTGCGGATCACCTATGTTGGAGCCGGCTTCTTGGCGTTGGTGGCGATCATTCCGATGTTGATTTCGTCGTCGCTGGCGGTCGACTTTATGGTGGCCAGCTTCTACGGCGGAACAGGTCTGCTCATCGCCGTGAGCGTCGCGTTCGATTTGGTGCAAAAGATCGACAGCCACCTGGTCATGCGAAACTACAAGGGGTTGCTGGAATCGTAAGCAGCCAGCGGCGGCAGACGAACCCGGCTGGACGAAAGGCCAACCATGCTTATCGTCTTAATTGGACCACCGGGTGCGGGGAAGGGAACGCAGGCGGCGCTGATCGTGGAAGAACTTGGGATTCCGCATCTTTCCACGGGGGAAATGCTCCGTGAAGCCAAATACGCAGGCACGGAACTTGGCAAGTTGGCGGCCGGGTATATGGATCACGGCAACCTGGTGCCGGATGAGGTGATCGTGGGCGTTGTGGCCGCTCGCCTGACCGAACCTGATTGCGACAATGGGTGTCTCCTGGACGGGTTTCCCCGCACTTTGAACCAGGCCGAAGTACTCGATCGCCTGCTCGCCCAGCAGGAACGCAAAATCGACCACGTCGTGCAGTTCGAGTGTGACGACGACCTTTTGGTTCGCCGACTGCTGGAGCGGGCGAAGGTCGAGAATCGGGTCGACGACACGCTAGAGACCATCGCCCACCGGCAACGCACCTACCGCGAGGAGGTCAAGCCAATCATCCAGCACTACGGAGATCAGGGGTTGCTACGGGTGGTCAACGGGATGCAATCCCGCAACGAGGTGTTCGAGGAGATCTGGCAGCAAATTTCCCCCGGCGAACCAGGCGGATGAGCAGGTCAGCCGGGTTGCAGCGGGTGCTAGTAAAACCATATACTCAGTAGCTTTACAGCGACAAAACAGCCAGCCACCTAGGTCAGGAACCAGCCGATGAAAGTCCGCGCCAGCGTCAAACGCATTTGCGAAAATTGCAAGGTCGTGCGCCGCAAAGGCCGCGTCTATGTCATTTGCAGCAACAAGAAGCACAAGCAGCGCCAAGGTTGATCAGCCAAAGCAAAATTTTTTAGGAAACCATCATGCCGCGTCTCCTCGGTGTTGACATTCCCAACGATAAGAAAACAGTCATTTCCTTGACCTACCTCTACGGCGTTGGACCCAAGACGGCCCGCGACCTCTGCCACAAGGCGGGTGTGGATCCCAATAAGCCGGCCCGCGATTTGGCGGATGACGAGATCGGCCGCTTCGCCAACTTGTTAGAGAAAGACTACATCGTCGAAGGCCCCCTTCGCCGGCAACTGAACCAAAACATCACCCGCCTGCGGGACGTGGGGTGTTACCGTGGCCTTCGCCACCGGCGGGGATTGCCGGTCCGCGGTCAACGCACACGAACCAACGCCCGCACCCGCAAGGGACCGAAGAAGACGGTCGCCGGCAAGAAGGGCGTGAAGGATCTCAAGTAGACGATCAATTAGATAGAATTTGCGGCAACCCGCATTCACAGCGCTGGAGAGATACGAGCAGTGGCCAAATCCAAATCATCGGGCAGCAAACGCAAGACGCGTCGCAATGTGACGCAAGCAGTCGTGCACATCAAGGCGACGTTCAACAACACGTCGGTCACCATTACCGATTCCCGTGGTGACACGCTTTGTTGGGCCAGCGCCGGCACGTGCGGCTTTAAGGGTTCACGCAAGAGCACTCCGTTCGCCGGCCAGTGCGCGTCGCAGCAAGCGGCCGAAAAAGCCGTGAAGTTCGGCGTCAAGGAAGTGGAAGTCCGCGTGAAAGGGCCCGGTGCCGGTCGCGAGAGCGCCATCACTGCGCTGCAAGCCGCCGGAATTACCGTGAAGACTATTGAAGACGTCACCCCGATTCCGCACAACGGTTGCCGCCCACCGAAGAAACGCCGCGTCTAAACGACACCGCCCACACAAAGGAAGCCCGCTCCACGATGGATCGCCGCGCCGTCCCCGTGACGGAGCAACGAGCCAACCGTGGCTGAAAGAGAAGCAACGTTTCGGCTTGCGAAGGCTTAGTTCCGCAGGCAAGCCAGAATCTTTTTTGGAGAACCGACAATGCATATTCGTTGGCGTGGATTGGAATTGCCCAGTGCCGTCCACTGCGAGCAAGAGAGCCTGACGGCCGAGTACGGTAAATTCACTGCCGAACCGTTCGAACGCGGGTTCGGAGTCACCATCGGCAACAGCCTTCGCCGTATTCTGCTTTCCAGCCTGGAAGGCAGCGCTATTACCCAAATCAAAATTCGCGGGGCCGAACACGAATTCACTACCGTCCAAGGGGTGTTGGAAGACGTCACCGACATCATCTTGAACGTCAAGGCGTTGGTCGTGAAGAAGCATACCGATGAGACCCGCGGGATTACGGTGGAAAAGAATTCCATCGGCCAAGTCACGGGTGCGGATGTGCAAACCGACGCCGATGTCGATGTCATCAACAAAGATCACGTGATCTGCACACTGACTGAGGATGTACCGTTCTTCATGGAAATGGTCATCGAGAATGGCCGCGGGTACGTCCCGTCCAGCGAACACACCGTGGGCGATCACGAGATCGGCGTGATTCCGATCGACGCCGTGTACAGCCCGGTGGTTCGCGTCCGGTACGATATCGAGGAAACCCGCGTCGGCCAGAAGACGAACTACGACAAGTTGCAGTTACAAGTTTGGACCAACGGCTCCGTCTCGCCTGAGATGGCCATGGTGGAAGCCGCTA
>CALBTA010000522.1 GCA_937967755.1 uncultured Planctomycetaceae bacterium
GGCGAACAGTATCGTCGGCATGACGAGCAGGCAGCCGGCTGCCAACAATGCGGTCACGCCGGCCAGCAACCATGGTTCCCAAACCGGGCGGCCGCGGTTTTCAGCCACGAAGTGCGCGACCATGC
Source organism: uncultured Planctomycetaceae bacterium (assembly GCA_937967755.1). Classification (GTDB taxonomy): domain Bacteria; phylum Planctomycetota; class Planctomycetia; order Pirellulales; family Pirellulaceae; genus CALBTA01. Next base: position 126 of record CALBTA010000522.1, read on the forward strand.
CAGAGACCACGAAGGTGATCGCGACGATGAGCAGTTGAAAGCCGAGGGTGTTCATGATGGTGGCAGGCACTCTCCGTGTGCCGTTCGCCAAACAACAATGACAATCTTGCCAGCAGGCGGACGGCACACGGAGTGTGCCTGCTACCTTGTGGCGATTACTTTATCTAGTTCGTCTTTCAGACGTGGAAGTATTTCATCGTAGGTAAACGCCCCGAGTGACTGTTCACCCTTTTTGAGATTCACGTGGTTCGGCCCACACCATAGGCCCAAGTCGGCGTCGTCGGTTTCGCCCGGCCCGTTCACGCGGCAGCCCATCACGGCGATGGTTACCGCGTGGTCTTTGGCGTAGGCGGTCATCTCTTTGACCTGTTCGGCCAGATCGATAAACGCTTCGTTCTCTACGCGGGAACAACTGGGGCAACTGATGATGTTGATTGTGTCTAGCCCGTAATCAACGACGCTGCGAACGCGCCCGGCGGCGATGTCGGTCAGGATGCCGCGGCCGGCTTCGATTTCTTCCGGCTTGCGGGCGTTGGGAACGGTCAGCGAAACGCGGATCGTATCGCCGATGCCGCGGCTGACTAGTTGCTCAAACGCAATGCGGGTCTTGATGATTCCATCGGGCGGCATGCCGGCTTCCGTCACGCCCAAGTGCAGCGGCACATCGCTGCGCCGCTCGGCGAAGCGCTGGTTGACGTCAATCACCTTCTGCGGATCAGAATCCTTCAGCGAAACGCAGTAGCGGGTGAAGTCGACCGAGTCTAGGTATTCGCAATGCTCCAGCGCACTTTCAAGCATCGGCGTGATGGAATCGTCTTTGTCGTACTTTTCCGCCTTGGCCGGATCGACGCTGCCGCAATTCACGCCAACGCGAATTGCACAATCGTGATCGCGAGCAATCGAGGCGATGTACTCGACCTTCTGTTGCCAAGGCTTCTCGCGCTCGTGATGGTACAGATGCCCTGGGTTGTAGCGGATCTTGTCAACATGCGGGGCGACCAGTTCAGCCAGGCGGTAGTTCTCTTGCAGATCGACCGACAAGTTCGCCTGGGTTTGCTGGCGAATTTCGGCCAGGGCCTGGGCATCTTTCTTGCTGTCGACGGCAATGCGAACCACATCGGCCCCAGCCGCGTGCAGGGCATTGACCTGTTCGACGGTAGCATCCACGTTTTGGGTGTGGGTCGCCGTCATGCTTTGCACGGCAATCGGGTTCCCATCGCCGATGGTCACCGTGCCGATTCGCACCGGGCGGGTCTGATTGCGGGTGATTTCCACGTATTCTTAATTCCGTTGGGTGTATTGCTGTTACCGCCAAGTATCGCACAGGACAACCGTTCCACGAAGGTCGGAGCAACCTGTAATCCGCTTGCCAACGCGGCTGTTCGTTTGCCACCAGCTTTAGCTGGTGGTTCACTTGGCGGCCTAACGCCTTGAGCCGGCTTCAGCCGGGCTTCTCGCAAGTAGGCCGGCTAAAGCCCGGCTGACCGAGGCTACTCCAAAGCCTACCCACCGGCTGAAGCCGGTGGCAAACGCCTTTTGCGCTCAATAAACCAGAAGTCTCACGACTTCTGCTACTGGAACACATCCCTCGTAGCATCGCCTTGCGGTTTGCCTAAATTAACAAATAAGATTCTCCTCGCCTGGACACTCACCCCCATGCGACAAAGCCGGCTGCCTAAATTTTAGGCAACTTGCTAGCGGCAAACTGCTTGCACAGCTTGCGCGCAGGGCTGCCTGAATTCGGGCACGTCTAGGCGTTTTTGATGCTATCACTCCAAGTGCTGTCACTGCAAGCAGTTACACGATTGCTCTTGATTGATTTCATAGACTTCTGCAAACTGCGTCCCTTCGGTCAGCCCAGTGGGCCAGCCGCGAGGGTCAAGCGACAGCGGATGTCCCCGCAAACAGCCCCTGCCCGTATGAGGGCGGAAATTTACGCGAACTTGACCAGCCACATTACTCGTTCTTTTTCCAATGGAGGGAGACTGGACATGCACGACGTTCAATTTGCGACGCCCACTGCCACAGCACCGGAAGCGACGGCACAGGCACCCACGGCGACTCAACAGCAGGAAGTCTACCAGGTAGCCAGCCAGCTATTTCGCCAGAACCCCGACTGGGTCACCTTCTTCCGCGAAGTTCTCGGGGTCGAAGGGGTGATTCGCCGGGCTTATGTCACGCCTCAACAGCTCGAAGATTTCGAAGCCAGCGAGGAGTACGCTGAAATCCAACAAATGGTCGCCAAACTGCGCGAGCGCAGCGGTGCCCAAACCGACGACAAGGAACCCACCCGCGTCATCACCGTGCGGCTTCCCAAAAGCCTGCACGAATCGCTGCGAGCGGAAGCCCACGAGAAGCGCACCAGCATGAACAAGCTGTGCATCTCGAAGCTGCTGC
>CALBTA010000523.1 GCA_937967755.1 uncultured Planctomycetaceae bacterium
CTTTTGTTGCACATAAGACATCTATGTGCAACCAGCGCGCTGCACATTGGCATCACCAGTGACGAAAAACAAACCGGCGGGTATTACGCCCCAATACCTTTTCGTGCAAAGGATTAGAGATGAAGAAGTTACTAGTCGCCAGCATCGTCATCGTCGCATTCGCCGCGGCTTCCGCCGCGATCGCCCGTAAGTGGACTGACCGCAGCGGGCAATACTCCGTCGAAGCCGAACTAATCGAGTACGCCGACGGGCAAGCGACGCTGAAGAAGGAAGACGGTACGGTCATCAAACTGCCGCTGTCGAAGTTGAGCTTCGACGATCAGAAGTGGCTGCGCGAAGAGTTGAAACGCCGCCGCGACGCCGAGCAAGAGACCGAAACACCCGTTGCCGCGGATGCGGCCGCCAGCGGCGAATGGCCGCGCTGGCGGGGGCCGCACAACGATGGCATCTCTCGCGAGGAAGGCTTGCTCGACAGTTGGCCCGAGGAAGGCCCGCCGATTGCCTGGTCGGTGCGCGGGTTAGGCGAGGGCTTCTCCAGCGTGGCAATTTCTGGCGACAAACTCTACACGATGGGGCGTAAAGATGGGGCGAACTCGATTGTTTGTTTGAAGCTGGAAGATGGATCAGAATTATGGCGCGCCCGTGTTGGTGGCGGCGACAAGCCCAATTGCACGCCGACGGTTGATGCCGACGCAAACCTCGTCTTCGGGCTGACGCACGCCGGCGATTTGCTGTGCGCCAACGCAACCAACGGCGAGGAAGTGTGGCGGAAGAATTACAAGAACGATTTCGGCGGGCGGATGATGTCGGGCTGGGGTTACAGCGAATCGCCGCTGGTCGATGGCGACGCGCTGATCATCACACCCGGTGGCGACAAGGCGGTCGTCGCGGCCCTGAATAAGAAGACGGGGGAAACGCTTTGGGCAACCGCCGCCGACGGGCTAGGCGGATCGGGCTACGCTTCGCCGATTATCAGCAACGGCGGCGGCGCGAAACAGTACCTCACGCTCGTCGGGCGCGGCATCATCGGGGTCTCGGCCGAGACAGGCCAGTTGCTGTGGCATTACAAGCGAATCGCCAACGGCACCGCCAACATCCCCACGCCGATCGTGCAAGGCGATTTCGTATTCTGTTCGACCGGCTACGACGATGGCGGCAGCGCGCTGTTGAAGCTGGAACGCTCTGGCCGCACGATCAATTATCGCGAGATCTATTACCACAAAAGCAACGAACTGCAAAACCACCACGGCGGCATGGTGTTGATCGGCGACTATATCTACATGGGCCACGGGCATAACAACGGCCTGCCGGTTTGTGTGGAAGCCGCTTCCGGGAAAGCTGCGTGGGGCCCGGTTCGCGGAGCGGGCGGAAACTCTGCCGCTTTGGCAGCCGCCGACGGGCACCTCTATTTCCGCTATGAAAACGGCATCATGGCGCTCGTCGAGGCCAACCCCAAGGAGTACAAGCTCAAGGGCAAGTTCCGCATCAAAAGCGTCAATGGGCAAAGCTGGCCGCACCCTGTCATTGCCGGGAAGAAGCTCTACCTTCGCGACCAAGATGAATTACACTGTTATGACATCGCCGCGAAGTAGCCCGCCGTAGCGGGGGCTTCCAGCCACCGCAATGAAGAAACATCCCTCCGTGGTGGTGCTGTCTACGGCGGTGGCTAGAAGCCCCCGCTACGATTTAACTCTCACCGCGAAGGACATCATGCGCACACTGGTCACGTTTCTGTCGCTGCTTCTAACTTCTCTGATCTCCACGGCCGCATCCGTCGCCGCGCCGCCCAATGTGGTGATGATCATCTCCGATGATCAGGCGTGGACCGATTACAGCTTCATGGATCATGAAGCGATTGAAACTCCGCACTTGGACAAGCTGGCCAGTGAGAGCGCTCTGTTCAAGCGAGGCTACGTGCCGAGCAGTTTATGCCGGCCCAGCTTGATGACGATGATTACCGGGCTATACCCGCATCAGCATGGCATCACAGGGAACGATCCGCCCAAGGGGACTGACAGGGCGAAGATGCTCAAGCATGTGCAGGCCCACCCGGCGTTGCCGAAGCTGCTAAAGGAAAAGGGCTACCTCAGCTTTCAAACCGGCAAGTGGTGGGAAGGGAACTACGCGCTCGGCGGGTTCACCAGCGGCATGACGCACGGCGACCCGAAGCGCGGAGGCCGGCATGGCGATTTGGGTTTGAAGATTTCTCGAACCGGGCATCAGCCGATTGAAAACTTCCTGGACGAATGTGGCGACAAGCCGTTCTTCATTTGGCACGCGCCCTTTTTGCCGCACACTCCGCACAACCCGCCGGCGCGGTTGATGCAGAAGTACACGAAGGATGGCCGTTCAAAATTTGTCGCGCGGTACTTCGCGATGTGCGACTGGTTCGACGAAACCTGTGGCGATTTGCTGAAAATTCTTGACGACCGCAAGTTGAGCGAGAACACGTTGGTAGTATATGTAACCGACAACGGTTGGATTCAAAGCGAGGACTCCGGGCGGTACGCCCCGCGCAGTAAACGTTCACCCAACGAAGGAGGAACACGCACGCCGACCATGCTCCGCTGGCCCGGCAAGATCGCCCCGAAAGAATATGAAACGCTGGTCAGCAGCATCGACCTGGCACCAACCATTTTGG
>CALBTA010000524.1 GCA_937967755.1 uncultured Planctomycetaceae bacterium
CCTCGACTTGTCACGCCCCGTCGATCATGGCCCTGCAAGCCGTTGGCGAAAGCACGGCGTCGCTGGGCGAAGTGACGAACCGCAGCGACGTCGTGGTCTACTGGGGCTGCAATCCGCTCGAAAGTCATCCACGGCACATCGAGCGCTTCGTCGATGCGCCGGGAATGCTCACACCCCGCGGCCGCGATGACCGGCACTTGATTGTGGTTGACATTCAGCGGACCGCCACCGCTGAGATTGCTGATACGTTTCTGCAAGTGGAACCGGGACGTGACTTCGAGTTGATTTGGGCATTGCGCTGCATGCTGAAGGGTTTGGCGGTCGACGGGTCGCATGTGGGCGGGGCTGATTTGCAAACGGTTCGCCGCGTTGCCGAGTTGCTGAAGACCTGCCGCTACGGGGCGATGTTCTTCGGCCTCGGGCTGACGCAACCGCCCGTCGCCCACGCCAATGTCGAAGCCCTGCTGCGGCTGGTGACTGACCTAAATTCGCACACACGGTTCATCGCCCGGCGAATGCGCGTGCCGGGCGATGTCGCGGGGGCCGACACAGTGCTGTGTTGGCAAACCGGGTTTCCCTTCAGCGTTAGCCTGTCGCAGGGATACCCTCGCTACAACCCAGGCGAATACACGGCCGACGCTTTGCTCCGCCGGGGCGAGGCCGACGCGGCCCTGCTGGTTGGCACGGAAGGATTGAACAAACTTTCCCCCGCCGCGCAGGAGGCACTGCGGCGCATCCCCACGATCGTTCTGGAAAGCCCGACCGACACCAGCCCACGCGAGGCCGACGTCCATTTCACCACGGCCGTCTACGGCATTCATCGGCCAGGAACGGCTTACCGCATGGACGAAGTGCCAATCGAACTAAGCCAGATCATCGATTCTCCCCTACCCGCCGATCACGAGGTGCTGCAGGCGATTCTCACAGCCTTGCCATAGCTGTGACGCGCTGCTCCGTTGTCGTAAAATAGCGGCTTCACTTCCGGCGTTTTTCCGACCTGTTTTCGCTCGAGGGCAAAATCATGTTTCGCTCCATCGTGGCTCTTTCCAGCGCCGGTCTGCTCTTTCTTTGTGGTTGCCCGGCTGAGGACATCAAAACGGCCAGCAACGGGCCGCAGCCGCCTAAGGAACAGGTCGATGTCCAGCCGGCGTCGCCGACTGACCCCGCGCCGCACGACGATGTCGATCCGCGGAATCCGACGCAACAACCCGAAGACCCGCCCGTCGACAAAACTCCCAGCGACCTTCGCCCCGCCGACTTCAGCGACATTCCCCCCGCGCCCCAAGGCTTCACCGGCGAGGACCAGGCGGCCGACGCGCCGATTCCTGAAGATGGGCAGCGGAAGTTGAAGTCGTATGACGACGGGTACTCGGCGAGTCTGATCGAGATATTGACTTACCCCAACCCCAAGGTGCGCGAGGAAGCGGTAGAGCGGTTGGGCTACCTCGACGAAGAGGAGCACGACATTCCGGCCGTAATTCAGGCGTTGCGCGGGGCGCTGAAAGATCCGGTTCTGGAGGTTCGCAGCGCGGCGGCCTATCGGCTGGCGGGTTACGAAGCCAAGGCGAAAAACGCGCTGCCGGAACTGGCCGCCATGCTTAACGAGACGGACAAAGACTTGCTGGACAACGTGTTGTACGCCATTGGCATGATCGGCGAGGATGCCGCGCCACTGGTTCCGCAATTGGTGGAAATGTTGAAGAAGGAAGAACAGCCTAACCGCGGCGACGTGATCAACGCATTGGCCGACATCGGCCCCGCCTCCCGGCCGGCGATTCCGCTCTTGGTGGAACGGCTTCAATACTTCAACGACGACGCGGCGATCGCCTTGGGAATGATCGGGGCCGAACAAGAATTGCAGCAAGCGATGGTCAGCGACACGCAATTCATCCGCAAGCATGGGGCGCAAGGGGCGGAACACTTACCGGCCCACTCGCCGACAACGGTCAATCTGTTAATCAAAATGGTCACCGGCGACAGTTACGAGTACACCCGCTCCGCCGCCGCGGAAGCCCTCAGCGCCGTCCGCCCGACGACGAAGGAGATTACCCTCGCCCTAGGCGAAGCGACCAAGGACGAAAACGAAACCGTCCGCCGCGAAGCCGCCATTGCGATTGGAAAATCCGAACCGACCTTCGACGAAGCGATTCCCTTCCTGGTCGAATTGACCAAGGACGAGGAAGAATGGGTTCGCGAAGTCGCCACCAGCGCGTTGGGTAAATTCAAAGGCTCGCCTGAGAAGCGGCTGGCGGTCATTCTGGACCAACTGGTCGACGGCATCGAAGCTTACTCAGGGCAAACGGCGGCGCTGCAAAAGGGAGCGGAAGAGTTCTATCCGCTGCTACAGCAAATGGCCGTCGACAGCGAACTAGACGAAGCCCGCCGCGGGGCGGTGATCCTGTCGCTGAAAGAGCTTTACAGCAACGGCGATTTTCTGACTGACGAAATCGACGAAGAACTCGGCGCATTGGCCGACAGCCTGATGGGTGCCGATCAGCCCGCCACGGTGCGCGGAGCCGCGGCGATGCTGTATCGCTTCAACCGCAACAAGAACGAGTATTACCCGCGTCACACGGCGGCGTTCGTGGCCGGGTTGAATGATGCGACGTACGATCAGGTGCGGATGGATGCCGCACTGATCCTGTCTTACAAGAAGAAGACCGAAGCGATTCCCGGCTTGATCGAAATGCTCAAGTCGCCCAAGCAGAAGCTACAAGACGCGGCCGTGGATGGGCTGGGTGACTTTCGCCAGGACGCGTCGCCGGCGATTCCCGCGTTGATCAAGTTGGCCGAAGATAAGGAACACCCGCGGCGGTACGCGCCGATTACCACCATCGGCAAGATTGCCACGCAGCCCGAGTTGACCGAACCGGCCCTGATGAAGTTGCTGGACGACGAGGAAGAGCATGTCCGCAACAACGCCGCGAAAGCCCTCATCAATGTGATTGCTCAGAACGACCGCGACCCCACCGCGACGCTGGAGAAACTCCTTCCGCTTTAAAAAGAAAAAAAAATTGACGGCTTTAGCCTGG
>CALBTA010000525.1 GCA_937967755.1 uncultured Planctomycetaceae bacterium
CAGTCTTTTGGATAGTACCTTGATGCCCGTCGAGCAACGATTGCACAGCGGCTTGAACATGGGCAGTCAATTCACGCGCCTGACCTCGGCCTTGTTTCGAGCGCTCCACCGGGATCGGCTGGCCGAACGAGATTCGCACGCTCCGCTTCCCCCTAACAGTTGGTACGTCCACACCCAGCACGTCTTCTTCAAACTTGTCAGCCGTTTCAGCCAGCCGCTCAATCGACGGCGACTGATGTAAGTAGTCACCCGGGTAGCTGAAGCATTGCATCACGAAAAAGACATCTTCCCTGTCTTGTTGTAGTTGCGCGAACTGGCTGGCGCTGCCGTTTTAGATGACGGCCCGTTCCAGTTTGGCGATGATCTTTCGGCGCAGTTCTTTGACCCGCTCCGGCGGTGTTTGGTCGCGCGGGTGAAGTTCATGCCGCTGTTCCAGCCGCTTCAGCACATCTTCGATGAGAAAGCGAACCCGGTCTCGCAACCGGCCCTGCGAAGTGTGGCCCAGGTAGTCAAGTTCCTTCAAGGCGAGTGCCGCTTCGGCGAATCGGTGCATGCGTTCGGTTAGCTTCGCCTGCCGCATTGGCCGCAAATAGATTCGCTCTTCTAACTTCGTCAGCAACAAGTGCAGTTGCTCAGTCGGGTCATCCTCGTAGGTAAAACGAATACCGCACGGCACAATCACCACCGGGCGTTCGCCTTTGGCGGCGCTGAGCGCCATCGCCGCCGCCCCTTCGCGGAACGGCGTGACGTGATCGTTTGTGTGGTAAATGTCACCTTCAGGAAATACCACCAACGGGTAAGGCTTCTCCTTCAATATCGAAACGGCTTGCTTGAATGCTGTCTTGTCGGTCGTCTCGCGATCGATACTGAAGCAGCCCAACCGCTGCATGGCGAACCGCTCAAATACGCTGCTCATCGCGAAGACTTGCCAGGCGGTCATGAAGTACAACGGCAAGTCGATTTCGTCAGCGGCAGCATACAACGCGGCCGAGTCGTAGTGGGCAGAGTGGTTCGGCGTGATCAGCACCCCATGGCCCTCGTCCACGGCACGGCGTAGGTGGTCGATCCCTTCCGATGTTACCTTCGTGATCTGCTGATTGACGCGTAACTGCCGCTGCCGCCACCACCGTGAAAGCCTCACCCAACGCGGGCTGAGTCTGGGAAGCCACGAACGCGGCGGTGATCCATAAGGCTGGCGGTTCATGAGTGGCGGGGCAGGTTAAGAAGGTTCCCTCTCCCTGTGGAAGAGGGAACCAGATCGGAAGAGCACACGTCTGAACTCCAGTCACCGTA
>CALBTA010000526.1 GCA_937967755.1 uncultured Planctomycetaceae bacterium
GGCAAGGTCATCCTGAGCCGCAAGAGAGAAGCCGGAGCGAATTGGTTAGTAAGCAAGGCGGGCACTATAGAAGGGGTCGATGGGTATGTGATAAGAAACCTAGCAACCAGCCCTTACAAAGGTTGGTATCTGGATATTGATGGACGGGAGGGAACTCTCATGTTGACTAAAAAGCCAGTGGATGGCATCTACTGGTATCTCGCTCATCCACCCCGTTAGCGCATAAATAAGACAACCAAGCGAAGGAGATTAGAACACTATCCGAAAACTCCAGCAGTTGCCCTGGCTCGTAATCCGCGTGAGGAGTGGTCGAGCTACCTTGTTTGCTTCCTGGAGCGGCGGCGAAGTTCGTTTCCATCTTGGGTGCCCACATACTCCTCCAACTCCGCCAGCTCCCGGGTGAAGCCGCCGGAGAGGATGGGGAAGCGGCACCAGGTTTTGGGGTCTAGGTTCTTGTCGTCGACGTGGAAGCTGGGGGCGTAGCGCTCGCGCTTCCATTGGTTGCGGCACCACAGACGGAAGAACCTGGTGATCCAGGCGGCCAGTTGTTCACCTGAAAATTCTTCCATGCGCGGGCGGAGGGTGCGGAAGACTTCGACGGGCGATTGCTTGTCGCGGATCGCGCAGCCTTCGATGGCGTCGAGCACCGGGTAGGGCATCAGGTCGTCTTCATCGGTTTGCCCGGCGCTGGGCGGGCGCAGCTCGGCCGTGGGTTGTTGGGCATTAACGGCGCCCAGCGCGGGGATCGGGCCGTAGCCTGCGGGGCCGGCGGATTCCATCCAGCGCAGCCACTGACGCAGAAACGCCTTATCGATGCCGGCAATCGGCGAAAGCCCGCCGCTGGTGTCGCCATCCATCGTGGCGTAGCCGACGGCCGCTTCGCTGCGGTTGCTGGTCGAAAGCAGCAGCGCCCCGCGAATGTTCGCCAGCATCCAGACGCTGGGCGAACGTGCCCGGGCTTGGATGTTTTGCAGCGCGATGTCGTCGGTCTCCCAGGTCAGTTCGCGGCCGAGTGCCCCTTCGATGATGCCGATGTAATCTTGCACCACTTCGTCCACGTCGAACAACAAAAACTCCGCCCCAATCGCGGCGGCAATTTCGCGGGCGGCGTTCTCAGTCACTTCGCCGCTGTTTCGCGTCGCTTGATACACGCAGGAAAGCATCACGGCGGTCAGGTCGTCGGCAGTTTCCGCGGCGGAAATCGCACCGATGTGCGGCAGCAGCTTTTTGACCCGCTCGATGCCCAGTTGCTCGACAGCGATTCGCAGCGCCATCGCGCACAGCACCGAACAAGCCGCCGAGTCGGCTCCGCCGCTGAGCGAGACGATCCACCCCCGCGACCAACTCTTCCGCAAGTAGTCGAATAACGCCAGCGAAACGGCCCGGGTGAATTCCTCTTCCTTGCCGGCGGCGGCATGTTCCCAAGCGGGAACTTGCAGCGCGGGGGCAGAAGGCTGGGCGTCGGGGTATTGGAAATCGATGTTGACGAACTCGGCGTCGTCGACGTCCAGATCGAGCTTGAAGCTGCCGGTGCGTGCCCGGTTCATCCGCGTGGCGTCGATGTCCAGCACGGCCGTGGTAACTTGGAACGGCTCGAAGCGGAAACGTTCGCCGATCGCCAGCATCGTTCCGCAACTGCCGATCATCGTTTCGCCGTCGTAAATAATCCGCCCCGATTCGTTGCCCAGCAGATTGGCATAGATATAACCGACGCCGAACGCGCGCGAGCCTTCGAGCACGAACCGCTCGCGCACTTCCTGCTTGCCAAAGGCGAAGTAGCTGGCGCTGGGGTTCAGAATGATATCGACCCCCTGCTGGGCAAGCTGGGCACCGGGCCGGCGGGCGACCCAGGCGTCTTCGCAAATTTCAAAGCCGATCCGCACGCCGCCGACGTTGAACGTGATGTCGCCGACGGGAACGGTTTTGCCGCCGAAGTCGATCTCCTTCTGCACGTCGACGGGCCAGGCCTTGAACCAACGGGGTTCGTAATGCACGCCGTCGCCCGCCAGGTTTTGCTTGCCGACCATTCCGGCCAGCCGCCCGTTGACGGCCAGCGCCCCCATGTTGAACAGCCCCCCGCCATGCAGCAGCGGCAAGCCGAACGAAACGATCATGCCCGCCGTTTCGGGAAGCAGCTCGCGCAAGACTTCCAGCGAAGTTTGCTGAACCGAGGTGGAGTAGAACGCATCTTCGCAACCGTACCCGGTGATGCACAACTCCGGCAGGCAGAGCAGCGAAACTTCCTGCTCGCGGGCCGCGGCAATCGCCTCGCGGATCCGCCGCGCGTTGCCTTCCCAATCGAGCGGGGTTTGATTGACGGCGGCGGCGGCGACTTTGATGAGGTGCATGGGAGGGTGGTTTTTGGTTTTCGGTGTTCAGTTTTCGGTTGTTAAAATCCTCATTGATGGGAAGATTTAATCGTACTCGTCTTTTCGTACTCGTCTTCTCGTCCTCGGTGAACGGCGCTGGCCCAGCTCAATTTCCGAACACCGAAAACCGAACACCCATCAATCTTCCTCCGCCACGTTGACGAAAACTTTCAGCGCGTCTTTGTCTTCGACCAGCAGCCGCATCATTTCGGCGTAGTTGTCCAGGCCGTCGACCGGGTGCGTGAGGATTTTCTCGATCACGCCGGGGTACATCACTTCGCCGAGGGCCAAATCCCGAATGCCTGATTCGAAATGTTCGCGGTTGGCGTTGACCGAACCGACGAGCAGCTTGTTGCCCAGCACCCATTCCAGGTTGATTTTGTCGGCGGGAATTTTCTTGTGCGTGTCGCCGCCGGTGATGCTGTGCAAAATCAGCACGCCGTTGTGGTTGAGTATTTCCATCCCCTGGAAAACGATATCGCTCATGCCGGTCGCTTCCATGATGATGTCGGGGCGTCCGGTTTCGGCGACGAGGTCGGGGATCGACTTCTCGGTGGTGCTGACGTAGGTCGCCTCCATCGCCGCGACAATTTCGGCCGGCAACCGGGGCGGCGGCCGCCGGGCGATGGTGTAAACTTCCAGCCCCCGCAGCCGCAAAATCAGCGTCGCCAGCAGCCCGATCTGCCCGGCCCCCATCACATAGGCGACGCGCGGCCGCCAGACTTTCAGCCGCCGCTGCACTTCGTACGCCTGCTGCACCGCCTTGGCGGCGCAGCTCATCGGTTCCATCAGCACGTGCAGGTGCTTCAGCCCTTGCGGAACGCGGACGATGTACTCTTCGTCATCGACGAACTGCTCGGTCAAAAAGCCGTGCAGCAGATTGATGCCGCGCTCGTAGTAGGTTTCCTCGCTGGTCATGTCGTAGGTGCCGATCTGATCGTAGATCGACCCGCCCGGCCGGCGAACGGTGGCGGTGACGTAATCACCCGGCTTGACGCGGGTGACGTTCGCCCCCACTTCCAGCACCACGCCGAACGATTCATGCCCGATGACCAGGTAGTCGTCACCCGGCGGGGCATTGCCGTAGAGGGCTTCGTTGATTTCGCGGTCGGTCGCGTCGACGCCCACCTTCAACACCTTCACCAGCACGCCATGCCCGTCGCGAATAGTCAGCCCCGAGGGCACATCCGTGACCGCCGGCGCAGCGACCTCTTCCAAGTGAACGCTGTTGGCCGTGCCAGGTGTTACCGCAATCGCTTTCATAGGATCGTTAATATTTGAGCCATGGGCGGCGTCGAACGGACCTCCAAGTCCGTACACGCCCGTTGGAATGTGCGCTTATTCCTTTGAACTATCCTACCAACCACAGGGCCTTCGCAGCAGGGCAGGCACGATTTAGGACGGTCACTCTTGGCCGTCCTTCGTCGGGCAGAAGTGCCCGACCTACGAAGGACGGCCCCGCACCCCTTGCCTCCGCCCGAGAGTTCGGCGACGCTATGGCCCAAGTACGACGGTCTTCCAATTCCGTCGCAAAGAAGGACGCATTCGACGGCTTGGGAAGACCGTCGTACCGAGGGAACCAGCTTGAACCAACAACTCTTCATTTACCTCGCTAGTATTCTGCCGTTGGGCGTGGCCGCGCAGTGGTTGGCCTGGCGGTTTCGCTTGCCGTCGATTCT
>CALBTA010000527.1 GCA_937967755.1 uncultured Planctomycetaceae bacterium
TTACTTCCAGACCAGCGCCGGCTATCTGGCGAAAGACGGTTTGACCGACAACGCTGACGGCAACGAATGAATGACGGCCGATTCCAGAGAATGCCAAAAGACAAACGCCCTGTAGCCAATTGGCTACAAGGCGTTGTTCAGTTACGTGCGTAGGCAGTTTCAACCGCAAAGGGTCAGCCTAGCTACCACCATCGTCCACGGCCAGCGGGATGATGATACCAGCGGCGATCGCGGCGGCAACCAACTTCGGGTGCGCCAGCAATCCGCCCACGTGACCGCGAACCGGTTGGCCGACGACCATCAATGCGCCCGGTTGAGCGGACGGCGGAGCCAATTCGGCATTCCACACGCGGTAGTTCGCGGTGCCTTCGGTGGTGGCAACGCTATAGATACCAGCGTTCAAACCGCCAGCGCGGTAGACACCTTTGTCGTCGGTCGTCGCACGGGCGACTTCGCGGCCGTCCTTGGTGATCGACACGACTTCGCCGCGAACCGGCGTGCCTTGGGCGCTCAACACCTGGCCAACCAGTTCACCGTTATTCAGCGAGACATCCAAGACGGCGGGGGCTTGTTGCGGGCTGACGGCTTCAGCGCGGGCCCAACTCGGCATCATCAGTCCGACGGCGGCCATCGCGATGGCACAACGTCCTACAGCTTTCCATAGCTTCATGGTAACGCTCCTCTATTTTTGCAAAAATTTCGTTTCGCCTAGGCAACTGCGTCAAACCGTTGAACACGTTGTTGCCCCGATGGATAGCAGCGCTGCTCAAACGCTCTTGTTGACGCAGCTTATGGAGTTCTATCGGAATACCCCCAGAGCCGCTGGTGTCTTCGGTGGGACACTTCCAATTCTTCGGGTTGCAAGCATTCGTGATGCAACGGCTGTACCGGTTGCAACGGCAATGGCTGTTCTCAAGAACGAAAAAACGCCCCGCTGCGACAGTGGCAGCGGGGCGTTGTCAATAGATTTCAGAGTAGCGTCGAACCGTGGAAGGTTCGGTTAGCTACCATCGTCGTCGTCCAGAGCCAGCGGGATGATGATCGCGGCAGCCGCGATACCACCAAGCACCCATGGGTTGCACAGCAATCCGCCGTGACCGAGGTGACCGCGAACCGGTTGGCCAACGATCATCAAGGCGCCAGCTTGAGCCGACGGAGGAGCGGTGTTTTCACCCCAAACACGGTAGTTGGCAACGCCTTCACTGGTGGCGACCTGGTAGACGCCAGCGTTCAGACCGTTGACGCTGTAGCGGCCCAATTCGTCGGTCTTGACTTGGGCGACCTTGCGGCCGTCTTTGCTGATCGAAACGGCTTCACCCTTGATTGGGGCACCTTGGGCGTTGAGCACTTGGCCGACCATCGCGCCGTTTTTCAGCGAGACGTCCAAAACGGCGGGGGCGGTTTGCTGAGTGCTGGTCAGCACTTCTGCGCGGGCCCAACCCGGCGTCAACATTCCGACGGCGGCCAAAACAACGGCACACCGTCCAGCGGCTTTCCATAGCTTCATCGTAACGCTCCTCATTTTTGCAAAAGAAACTTTGCCTAGGCAATCGTCGAAGTCTGATTTTCGCTACCCCCTACGCAGGGGCGGCAACTCTGTTCGATTTCTGACGTAACTTATCTGGTGTTATCGGAAGTACTAGTTAGTTTGGTTGACGCTAACTGTCCGGAAATTCCAATTCTGTTGGTTGCAATAGTTGCAGCGGCGATAGCTTCGCTTGCTCTGTCAGCTCCAACTCCGAAAGTGCTCAACGTATCGCCCCTTCAAGTCGGGAACTCGCCGGTCCAGCCGTTCGCTGAGGAACCCAGGCGGCGCACTGGCCTGAATGTCACGCAAGAACGCGACCAGTTCCCCGTGTGCTTCCTTCGGCCCGTGCAACATGAAGTGCGCCCAAGCCCAGCTATCCCGGTAATCGCCCCGATCCATCGCGGCGAGCGACTCCTTCGCTTCTAAAGCCTTGATGTCGGGCGCGCGGCCCAGTCGCGCCGCCCAGCGAACCGCCCTTAAATGAGGGCTTGCCGAAGCGCGCTGGTCAGCCGGCACTTCGAAGTACTCGGCCAAACCTTCGTCCAGCCAAAGCGGGACCATCTGCAGCGACGCGTGCAGCACGGCGTGCGTACACTCGTGCCGTAGGTCAACCGCGAAATCGTTATTCAAGTAAGCGAACACCATGCCGGGCCCCCGGTTCTTGACGAACAGCGCCCGCCGGTAGGGCACGTCGGGGAAATATTGCTTCAAATATTGCCGGTAGACGCCTTTGGTACTGAAAGTGTAAATGTGAACCGGCTCTTGTACTCGGATGACGCCCAGCGTCGCGTTCAACTCCTCTTCCAAGCTTGCCAGCTCAACGAATAAATCTCGGTAAGGTGATAGGTCGAAGGTCGAGTGGCATTGGAACTTGCCGGAAACTTGTTCGTGTGGCCAACGCGACTGGGCATGCGCTGTACGGCTAGCACAAAGCCCCAGCGCCGCCGGCGCAAGCAAACTTGCACAGCGAACCAGTGCTCTACGGCGGTTGATCTGAAGTTCCACGTCAGGCGGCCTTTCTCCAACCGAACCAACTAGCCAGCGTCTGCCGTGGCCGTTGTTGCGGGGGAATCTCCACATGTTTTCCTGCCGCCACCAGCCGCGGGTTGTGGCAGCAAATGTCTTCAGCGAAATCCCAATTGGTCATTTCAGCGACGCGTTCAAACGCACGCCACATCAACGGCCGCCGTGATCGGGGTCCGTGGGCGTCGGTGGCGATGAAATGCACTTGCCGGCGCTCAACCATTTGCTCAGCCAACCCCTGACTGGCCGGGCCGAACGTTCCGGCCAAACTGCCCGCGGTGACTTGCATGTAACAACCGCGATCGACCAACTGCTCGATCAGTTCGGGTTGTTTTAGCAGGCCTTGGTTTCGCTCAGGGTGCGAGAGAATGCCCTGCATGCCGATGCGCTCGAGGCTTTCCAACACCGGCTCCAGCGGAAAGTACATTTCGTGCGGCAGTTCCAACAGCACATGCTTGCCTTGGTCGCCGAGCGTAAGCACATTATCGGCTTGAATCTGTGTGATCATATCAGCTTCGATCCGCACATCGCCGCCAGGCATCACTTTCAATGGAATCGACTGCTGTTCCAGCGTCGCATTCAATTGATCCACCCGATGCCGAATTTCTTTGGCCGTGTTGTGGCGGAAACTGCCAAGCTGATGCGGCGTGGCGATGATGATTTCCGTTCCGTCGCCGGCGGCCATGCGGGCCATCGCCAACGACTCGTCCCACGACTTCGAACCATCATCAATCGACGGCACGATGTGGCAGTGAATATCAACAAAGGGCGGGTGGGTAGTCACAGCGTGATCCGTGTTAACGGTTAGTTGCTGCCGCCTGAATGACAAGCGGCGCGCATCGCCTTCGATGAAGCCGACAGCGCATGAGAGTTTGGAATAGTGCGAAGAAGAGAGGCGGGAGTATAGCGGCCCGCGCCGCGCGGTCAAGGCGAATTTCATCGTGTCCCGGCAGGAGTTTGACAATTGGCACAGCAGTGCCAATTGAACCGGTTTTCCGCTGCGATTGACCGTTTTCCGCCCTCTGGTTATCGTATCTTCACGCTACCATCGCCTGCGGTGACAGCACCCTCCCACCCAACTATGCAGCGCTTCACCCGCGCCCGCTCTATCCAGGATTCGCCCGTTGTGAAACATGCTTTGATCGGCCCGATTGCCGTCCATTTTCCAGAGCGGGTCGAAACGAACGATCAGCTTCGGGCCGAGTACCCACAGTGGAACATCGACACGATTGCCGAGAAGACCGGCATCGCGCAACGCTATATCGCCGCGGAAGGGGAATGCGCTTCAGACCTGGCAGTCAAGGCTTGTCACAAATTGTTCCGCGAGCACGACGTTGACCCATCGTCCATCGACTATGTTCTGCTTTGCACGCAAACGCCTGATTACCCATTGCCCACGACTGCTTGCCTACTTCAAGAGCGGCTTGGGTTGCGGCAGTCGGTTGGGGCGATTGCTTTTAACCAAGGGTGCAGCGGCTTCGTCTACGGCGTCTCGCTG
>CALBTA010000528.1 GCA_937967755.1 uncultured Planctomycetaceae bacterium
ACGACTGGGGCGGGCAGATGTTGGTGATTTTCATCATCGCCGTGGCCGCCTGCGAGGCCGGCATCGCCTTGGCGTTGATTTTGATGCTGTACCACCGCGGTCGTTCGCTGGACGTCGCCCTGTGGCAGAGCATCCGCGAAGAAAACCAGCCGCCGTTCGTCGATGTGGAAGTGCCCGAGGAAACGGACGACGAGATGCGCTGGCCGAATCTGACGCCGGCCGGCCATGAAGAGGCACAAGATCCCGAGGAGAAACTGCACCGCAGCCATGTTTGATATCGGCCACATGCTGATCTGGATCGTCACCCTGCCGCTCGTCGCGGCGCTGGCGACCGCCGCGCTCGGCCCGCGGGTGCTCAAGGGTTACTGCCATGTGCCCACGGTGTTGGCGCTGTTGGGTGCGTTCATTGGCAGTTCGTTCTTGTTCTATGAAGTGCGCACGCGGCAGGTGGAAGAAACAACGGAGATCGGCTTTAGCGTCGAACGCAACTTGTGGACGTGGGCGGTTGTGCCTGATTTCGAAGACGGTCGCCGACGGGAGTCGCCTCCCACAAGTGACTTCGCGATTTCGATTGTGCTGCGGGCCGATGCGTTAACGGCTGTGATGTTGGTGATGGTCACGTTCATCTCATCGCTGGTGGCGATTTACTCGATCGGCTACATGCATGGCGAGCCGGGGTACTGGCGGTTCTTCACGTACATCTCGCTGTTCGTTTTCTCGATGTGCATGCTGGTTTCGGTCAGCAACTTCCTGCTGCTGTACGTCTTTTGGGAAGCGGTCGGCGTATGCAGTTATTTGCTGATCGGCTTCTGGTACGAAAAGAAGGAAGCGGCCGCCGCCGGTAAGAAAGCGTTCCTGGTCAACCGCGTCGGCGACTTCGGCTTCGCGCTGGCGATCTTCCTGATCTGGATCACCTACGGCACACTGAACTATCACGACACTCCGCTCGCGGCTTCGCAGGAGGCAGCGGCAGTTGCTGACTCGGCAACCGTTGATGGCATCTTCGGAGAGCGCGCCCTACGCAATCCGAACAGTTTCTACCAAGGCGGCGGGGTCGGTCTGGCAATTTGTTTGCTGCTAATGCTGGGGGCCTGCGGCAAAAGCGCTCAGTTCCCGCTGCACGTCTGGCTTCCCGATGCCATGGAAGGGCCGACGCCTGTTAGCGCGCTGATTCACGCCGCGACGATGGTGACCGCCGGGGTCTACATGGTCGCCCGCTGCGCTCCGTTGTTCATGGTCGATTGCGCGCCGCAGGTCAGCCCGCCGTTGGTCGTTGCCTGCATCGGCGGTTTCACGGCGCTCTTGGCGGCGCTGATCGCGTTGACACAGTACGATCTGAAACGGGTGCTGGCTTATTCGACCATCAGCCAACTTGGCTACATGTTTCTCGCCCTCGGCTGCGGAACGTTCGCAGGCGTTTCCGCCGGCATGTTCCACATGCTGACGCACGCGTTCTTCAAGGCGCTGCTGTTCCTAGGAGCGGGAAGCGTGATGCACGCGATGGGGGGCGTGATCGACATGCGGCGGTTCGGCGGGCTGCGCAAGAAGCTATGGATCACCTGCATCACTTTCGCGGTTGGCTGCATCGCGCTGGCCGGCTTGCCGCCTTTGGCTGGCTTCTGGAGCAAGGACGCCGTGCTCGCCGCCGTCGAAGCCCAAAGCCACGCGGAAGTTCAACATGCCTGGGTCTACACGGTATTATTCTGGTCGGCCATCGTGACCGCCGGGCTGACGGCGTTCTATACATTCCGCGCATTCTTCATGACCTTCTTCGGTAAGGAAGTGATCCCTGACGAAGCGGGTCACCATGCTCATGAATCGCCGCCGTCGATGTGGGTTCCGCTGGCGATTCTGTCAGTCTTCGCCGTGATCGCGGGAATCGCCTTCGGGCCTTGGTACTCAGGCGAGCCGGGCGGTTTCATCGTGCATGCTCCCCGCCTGGCCAGCGATGCCGTTGTGAAGAGCCACGGCCACGCTGCTCACGGATTGACCCACGGAATCATTGCGTTGATTGGCACTTCGGCGGCGCTGTTGGGTGTGGGGCTAGCGGCGTTCCTTTACCTGGGCGACCCGAAAGAAATCAGTTGGCTGACTGACTTGGCGCGGTTCGAGTGGCTGCAGCGCTTCACCCACGTGCCGTGGATCGAACGCATCACTACTTTCCCGCCGGTCACAGCCCTACAACGAGCCGCTGACAAAGTCTATTTGGGTTTACTGGTTCGCGTACTTGGCGGGCTGCTGCTACTGATTATCGCGCTGATACTTTCCCCGCTGTTGTTGGTCTATTACCTGTCGCCCTACAAGCTGTCGCAGAAGAAATTCTACTTCGACGAGATCTACACCGCGCTCATTGTTTGGCCGCTGGAAAAACTGGCCTGGTTCACGGGTGCGGTAGACAACTACCTGGTCGACGGCACGGTAAATTTCATCGGCTGGCTAACCAGGGCCGTGGGGTCGCTGCTGCGAAGTTTGCAAATGGGCCTGGTGCCGTTTTACGCCCTGGCGATGGTGTTGGGGCTGGTCGTGATGTTGGCGGTACGGATGATTTGGATGTGAACGCAACTAATACAGAAGAGCGGTTTTTGGACAGAAGGTCGCAAAGGGCGCGAAGAATGTAGTGGTTGTCGGCCTTTGGCCGACTCAAATCTATTTCTTACTATCTTCGCGATCTTCGTGCCCTTCTGTTCAAAACTGATCGAGCAAAACTTTTGTCATGGCGAATTTGTTGTTACTAACGATCTTCATCCCGCTGCTTGGGGCCGTTGGCACCTGGCCGATGGCAAAGCTTGGCGGCCGGGATGCGGTTCGTTGGTGGGCGCTGCTGACCACGGTGATCACTTTCGTCTCGGCGAGTTATGTCGTCTACGGGTTTTTCCAACCGTGGGAAAGCCAGTACTACGCTTGGACCAACATCCCCTGGCTGGGCAGCGATAGCGGCGTGGACATTCGCCTGGCGTTTTCGCTCGATGGCATCAGCCTTTGGCTCTTCGCCCTCAGTGCTCTGCTGATGATCACCGCCGTGCTCGTTAGCTGGACAGCGATCAAGCAGAACGAAGCGCTCTTCTACGGCATGCTGCTGCTGCTGGAAACCGGCTGCCTCGGTGTCTTCTGCGCACACGACATTCTGCTGTTTTATGTTTTCTTCGAGTTCACGCTGATTCCGTTGTTCTTCCTAATCGGCGTTTGGGGCAGCGAACAACGCCGCTACGCCGCGGTGAAGTTTTTCATCTTCACCCTCAGCGGCAGCGTGCTGACGTTTCTTGGCCTGCTGGCGATTGTGTTTTGGGCCAAGGGGTACGTCGGCACGGCTGGGGCGTTCAATACCGGCGTCGGCCAGCGGCCGGTCGCTGGCAAGCCGCTTCCGTTGACGTTCGAAATTCCGGCGCTGACGTTTCACTTAAACAACCAATACAAAAACATGCGCGAGGTCGCCGATACCGACCGCGATCGCAGAATCTCCGTCGCGGAAGCCACCGCGGGTTCGCCGCATCGCCAGCGGCGGGCAGAAGCCGCATTCAAGAGCGCGCTGTTCAAGAAACTCGACCGTGGCGGCGACGGCCGGGTCAGCCACGAAGAAATGATCGCGGGGCAAAACGCCCAGCAGCGTAAGGGGACCGACATTCTCTACTCGGCGGCTTACTTTCGCGCTCACGATCACAACATCGACGGCAAGTTAACCGCCGCCGAAATGGCCAGCCCCAACGGCCGCGCACCGCCTGATAAACAACGGGCCTTGCTCACCAGAATCGGGTTCGACACAACGGAACTTGAAGACGCCGAAAAGCTCTCCGGCTGGAGCCTTTCGGCGGATGGGCTAGGCGTGGTCGATTCCGACAAGCTGGCCGCCGCCACCGGATGGTCGCTGGCTCCGGTTGACGTGCGAACGATTCCGCTGCAATCGCTCCAGAAGTATGGCAGTTGGAAGTTGTCACCGGCTGACGCGCGGGCCAACGATTTTTGGCTGCAAATGTGGATCTTCCTGGCGTTGTTTATTGGGTTCGCAATCAAGGTGCCGCTGTTTCCGTTGCACACGTGGCTGCCCCTCGCCCACGTGCAAGCGCCGACCGCGGGCAGCGTGTTCCTTGCGGGCATCTTGCTGAAAATCGGCACGTACGGGTTTCTGCGTTTCAACATTCCGATGCTGCCCGACGCCACCGCCGCCGCCATGCCGTGGCTGTTGTGGCTATCGGTTGCCGGCATAATCTACGGCGCGCTGGTCGCCCTGGCCCAAAGCGATATCAAGAAGCTGATCGCCTATAGCAGCGTCAGCCACCTGGGCTTTTGCATGTTGGGGCTGTTTGCATTGAACGCATTGAGCACACAGGGGGCGGTGTTGCAGATGGTTAACCACGGTGTTTCGACCGGGGCGTTGTTTGCCATCGTCGGCATGCTGTACGAACGTTGGCACACCCGGCGCATCAAAGATCTAGGCGGCATCGCCAAGGTTGCTCCTTGGATGGCCTTCTTCATGGTGCTGTTCACGATGAGCAGCATCGGGTTGCCGGGCCTCAACGGGTTCGCTGGTGAGTTTCTGATTTTGATCGGCACCTTCGACCGCGCGTTCACCGCTGCGCCGGCACACCTTGCAGTGCAATACAAAATCATTTCCGTGCTGGCGGTCGCCGGCGTGGTATTGGGAGCGTGGTACATGCTGTGGCTGGTGCAACGGGTGTTCTTTGGCCCGCTGAAGACGCCGCAGACTGCTCACGGCGAAGACGACGAAGCACCCGCAGGCGACTTGTCGATCCGCGAAATCGCCGCGCTCGCGCCGCTGGCGGTGCTTGTTGTTTGGATCGGTGTCTACCCGTCGTTCTTCTTAAAGCCGATGCAGCAACCGCTACAGCAGCACACGGCCGCCGCCCGGCGAAGCGTGGAGGCGCAAGTCGAACAACCGTTGGTGATCGCCGAAACCCGTAGCGGAACTCGTGAGAGTTCCGGCGAAGCTGCCAGAAGTCTCACGACTTCTGCTACGAGAAGTGACTTAGTCGCGGAGGTGAACGATGGATCCTAGCCTGCGCATGCTCGTCACGCTGCTGCCGGAAATCATACTCATCGCGATGGCGACATGGATGTTCCTCGGCGCGGCGTTTTCGCGCCAGCCGTCGAATTGGCTGCTCACCGCCGTGCTGGCCTTGGGGGTTAGCTCAATGGCCTTGGGCTTTATGAACTGGTACGGCATGAGCAACGCCCAACTTGCCGGTGCCGCTCCGCCAATTTCCAGCGGACCGGTTGCGTTGGATGCGCTCAGCCTGGGCGTGCGGGGTCTCGCCTTGTTCAGCGGATTGGTGCTCGCTGGGGCGGCGGCTTTTGGCGGCGGGCGCCGGCTATCAGGTGAATACCTGGGCTGCCTGCTGATGGCTGTCGCCGGGGTGATGTTGGCTAGCGCCGCGATGGATCTGGTGTTTCTATTCTTGGCGCTGGAACTGATTTCGATCCCGACCTACATCCTGTTGTTTTTGGGAAGATCGGATCGCGCGTCGGGCGAAGCGTCGATCAAGTACTTTCTGCTCAGTATCGTGTCGTCGGCGATCTTGCTGTACGGGTTCACTTTGATCTACGGTGCCGCCGGTTCGACAAGTCTGCCGGAGATCGCCGCGTCGCTCCGCGGCGCACCGCAGCCAACGCTCATCACCGGCTTGGCGCTGGTGCTGGTCGTTGCCGGTTTGTGCTTCAAAATTGCCGCCGTGCCGTTTCACTTTTACGCACCTGATGTTTACCAAGGGGCAACCAGCGGCAACGCCGGCGTGTTGGCTGTGCTGCCGAAAATCGCCGGCATCGTTGTGTTGGTTCGCCTGGTCGCCGTTTCATTGCCGGGTGTGGAAAGCTACGGTTGGCAGTTGGCGGTCGTGATCGCCGCGCTAACCATGACGCTGGGCAACCTGGCGGCGCTGTGGCAGAACAACATCCGCCGCATGCTCGCCTACAGCAGCATCGCCCATAGCGGCTACATGCTGATCGGCCTGGCGACCGCATTCGCCTTGGCGGAAACAAACACCGGCCGCGGAAGCGGGCTGGCTTCGATGCTGTTCTACCTGGCCGTTTACGTCATCGCCACTGCCGGTACCTTCGCGGCGCTGGCCTATTTGGGAAGCCGCGAGCGCGAAGTCAACCACGTGGATGAACTTTCCGGCCTGCTGCAAACACACCCGGCCATGGCGATCATGATCAGCATCTTCATGTTCTCGCTAACCGGCATTCCACCGCTGGCCGGTTTTTGGGGGAAGCTGTCGCTGATCGGCGGTGTGCTCTACGCCGCGTGGGATACGGGTGGACCGGTTCGGGCCTGGCTGATCGCGCTGGCCATCATCGCTGTGTTGAACGCGGCCGCCAGCGCGGGTTATTACCTGCGGATCGTCAGCGTGATGTGCTTTGGTTCGGCGGCCCAACGTGTGCCGGCTGCGGGACCGCGCGGAGCGCTCGCCGGTGCCGGCCTTTGTGCCGCGCTCGTGCTGCTGGTCGGCGTACTTCCCGGGTGGCTGCTAAAGCAAAGCCGCAGCGCTGGTCGGGCTGCGATTACTACGTCGCAAACGTACGACGCTCTTGGCCCGGCGCCGCAGTCGGCGACTGAAACCGCGATGGGTGATAGCGCTGCCGATGCGGTTCAATGATCGCCGCGGTGTGGGAGAATATTGCCCAGCGGCATTGTGCCTGCCCCACCTGCGTTCCGCAAAGCAACCTTATGGACCCAGATTCCACAATGCTCGCTGGACAATATATAGTTCATCGTCACTGCGGGTGACACCGTCTTGTCACACTCCCCCAATTGGTGCCGTTTTCCGCACCCGGTTCGATGGAGCTATAATCAGCTTGGTACGCCCCGACCCTCGTTCTTGCTTGTTCCGTAAGTCACGCCTATGGCCCGCTCTCGCAGCATGACCGCTAGCCTGTCGCGGCTGCTGTCCGAAGTGCGCGAGCCGGTTTTTGTCCTCGATCACAAGCGAACTTTGATCTATGTCAACGGCGCGATGGAAAAGTGGCTAGCAGTCGAAGGCGAAGCGATCGTTGGCCGCCGTTGCGACTACGCAAGTTCCGCAACAGCCGACCGCGTCGAGCAACTCGCCGCTGCGATTTGCCCACCCCCGGGCGTTTGGGAAGGAAATCCGGAGGCGGCCATCCTGGAAATTCCCTCCGAAGGCGGAACCGTGTCGCGGCGAGCGGCCCGGTTTTTGCCGCTGGGCGAGGACGCGGTGGATTGCGAAGGGGTACTGGCGGTCGTTTCCGCCGAAGAATACGACCCGCAAGCTGGCGGCGCGCCGCTCGATCCACAAAACGAACCGCGGTCGCTGCACCTGCAATTGCAGCGGTTCCGCAATACCCAAGCGGGCAAGTACAAGTTCGATCGCCTGGTGGGAAAGTCAGCGCAGATGCTGCGCGTCCGCAGGCAAGCGGAATTGGCGGTCGAATCAGGTGCCCGGGCGGTGGTGATCGGGCAGCCGGGGAGCGGGCGGGAACACGTTGCCCGGGTAATTCACTTCGCAGGCGATGACACGTTGGCCCCGACGCTGATGCCGCTGGCTTGCCCGTTGCTTGATGCCGAATTGTTGCAAACTTCGATCACCGCGTTCGCCCGACACGCGGCCGACAACCCGACGACACGCCCCGCGACGCTGCTGCTTTGCGATGCCGATCAACTGAGCAACGCTGCGCAGAACGAACTGTTCGGGTTCCTCGCGCTGCCCGGGTTCGATTTGCACGTGCTGTCCACGGCGAGGCGTTCCTTGCTGGATGCCGCGGAAGCGGGCACGTTCCGTAAGGAATTAGCTTTCGCTCTGAGCACACTTGAGATCGAGCTTCCGCAGCTGGCTGCCCGGCGTCGAGACATTCAGCTGTTGGCGCCACTGTTTCTCGAAGCGGTCAACTCGCAAGGCAGGAAGCAGTATTCCGGCTTTGCTGCTGATGCGATGGATGCGCTGTGCGAGTTCTCTTGGGAAGAGAACCTCGACGAGTTGCGGGAAGTCGTTGCGCAGGCTTGCGAAGCCGCGAGCGGCGGCGAGATTACTCGTGAGGATCTCCCTTCCAATATCTTGCAAACGCCGACTGCGGATCGGCAACGCGGGAAAACTGAAGAGCCCATCGTTCTAGATGACGTGTTGGCTGACGTAGAGTCCGAACTGATTCGCCGGGCGATGAAGCGTGCGAAGGGAAATAAGACCAAGGCCGCCGAATTGCTCGGCATCTCTCGCCCGCGGTTGCACCGCCGGTGGGATGAAATGGAAGGAGAAGCCTAAGTGGCTGCAAGTCAAACGGAAGGGCTGGACCTGACCGGCAAGCGGGTTTACGTCGTCGATTCGCACTCGCTGATTTTTCAGGTGTTCCACGTCATGCCCGAAATGACTAGCCCATCGGGCGGCCCGGTCGGGGCGGTGTATGGTTTCACCCGCGACCTGCTCATGTTGCTGGAGCAGAAAGAACCCGACTACCTGATCTGCGCATTCGACTCGCCGGGAAAGACGTTCCGCCATGACTTCTTCCCCGAATACAAAATCGACCGCGACGAAATGCCCGCGGAGTTGCAGCCGCAGATCCCGCTTGCCAAACAGATCTGTCATGCGTTCGCCCTGCCGGTTCTTGAATTGGAGACGTTTGAGGCCGATGACATCCTGGCGACGGTCGCCCGTCAGGTCGATGCGGCCGGCGGCGAGTGCTATATCGTCACCGGCGATAAGGACTGCCGCCAACTGATTTCTGATCGGGTGTTCGTTTACAACATTCGCAAGGACGAAGTCTTTGGTGCCGCCGCGCTGCACGACACCTGGGGTGTCCGCCCCGATCAGGTGATCGATTTCCAAGGCCTCGTCGGCGACAAGACCGATGGCATCCCCGGCGTGCCGCTGATCGGGCCGAAGACGGCGACCGCTTTGTTGGAAGAACACGGGTCACTCGACGCTGTCTTAGACAACGCGGCCAACATTAAGGGCAAACGCGGACAAAATCTGCAAGACTACCGCGAGCAGGCGCTCATCAGCCGCCGCCTGGCGAAGCTGGACACCGAAGCCCCCATCGAGATCGACTGGGCAATCGCCGGCACGGGGCGCATCGACCGGGAAGCGGCGATGCAACTGTTCCACGAGCTTGGCTTTCGCTCGTTCGGAGATCGCATCGACGGCATCGCCGGCGCCGCGCCCGTCGAAGCGTCCCAGCCGTGGGAGGCGGACTACCAGATTATCGACACGGCCGACCAGTTGAAGAAGCTTGTCGCGAAGATAAAAGAGCAGCCGCATGTATCGTTCGATACCGAAACAACCAGCCCGCGGCCGCGCTTCGCGCGGATCGTCGGGTACTCCTTCGCGTGGAACGAAGGCGAGGCGTACTACGTCCCCGTCCGCGGCCCGCTGGGGGACGCGGTGATTCCTCCGGGCGAAGCGCTGGAAATTCTGCGCCCAGTACTGGAAGACGCAAGCATCAAGAAGATCGGGCAGAATTTGAAGTACGATATGGTCGTGCTGCGCGGCGCGGCGGATGAGAGCACGGGCGGTGAAGGAATCGAATTGGCGGGGCTCCATTTCGATTCGATGCTTGCCGATTATCTGCTGGAAGCGGGCGCTCGCAATCATTCCATGGATGAGTTGTCACGGCGTTATATGGGCCATGTCACGATCAAAATCAAGGAGCTAATCGGCACGGGCAAGAAACAAAAACAGATGGACGAAGTGCCCATCGAATTTGTCGGTCCCTACGCCGCCGAGGATGCCGACGTGCCGTTGCGACTGTTGCCGATCCTTCAGAAGCGACTAGCTGCTGACGGCCTGGAAAATCTCTACCGTGATGTGGAAGTGCCGCTGATCGAGGTCTTGGTCGAATGCGAGTTCAACGGCATCCGCATTGATGTTGAGCGCTTGCGCGGAATGAGCAACGACTTTGGCACGCGGCTGGAAGGGCTGGAAAAAGATATTCATGAATTGGCGGGTCGCTCGTTCAACATCGGTTCGCCAAAGCAACTCGCCGAAGTGCTCTTCGACGAGTTGGAACTGCCGGTCGTCAAGAAAACCAAGACGGGCCGCAGCACCGATGTTGAAGTGCTGGAAGAGCTCGCCAAGATGCGCGACAAACCGGGCCATGAGGTGGCGGAAAAAATTGTCGAGTACCGGCAGTTTTCCAAGCTGAAGGGAACTTACGTCGATGCGCTGCCGCTGCAGGTACACCCCGAGACCGGCCGAATTCACACCTCATTCAACCAGGTCGTCGCGGCGACCGGTCGGCTCAGTTCCAACGACCCGAACCTACAGAACATTCCGATTCGCACGCCTGAGGGCCGCGAGATTCGCAGCGCGTTCATCCCGGCTGTGTAATGCGTTCGCCAATGACGAAGACATTCACACCCGCGTCGCCAGCGAAGTGTATGCAACACCGGCGGACGAAGTGACCAGCGAGATGCGTCGCAGCGCCAAAGCGATCAACTTCGGCATCATTTATGGGCAAAGCCCTTTCGGTTTAGCGAAGGCTCTGGACATTCCCAAAGACGAGGCGGCGGCGTTCATCCAGGCTTACTTCGCGCGCTACCCCGGAGTGGCGAAATTGATGGAGCAGATCTTGGAAGACTGCCGCCGCGACGGGTACGTGCAAACGATCCTCGGCCGACG
>CALBTA010000529.1 GCA_937967755.1 uncultured Planctomycetaceae bacterium
CACTACGGCGCGGCCCTGGCGGCGATCGCGGTTGGCGTCGCGCCCGACGACTACGCCCAAAGCGAAGCGGCGAAGGCCGGGCTGGAAGGCATTCGCAAATACCTGAAGAACAACGCGCCGCCGACGGCCCACCACCGGGCGATGTGGTTGTGGGCTGACAGTTACCTAGACGATCTGGTCACCGACGAGCAGGCGCAGGCTTGGACCGATGAGTTGCTGACGCTGCAGAACGAAGATGGCGGTTGGGCGCTGGCTGCGCTGGGTGATTGGAAACGATCAGACGGGAAAGAGCAGGACACCGAGACCAGCGACGGGTACGGCACCGGGTTTGTGATCTACGCGCTGCGTCGCGCCGGTGTCCCGGCCGATTCGCCGAAAATCAAACGCGGCATCGTATGGCTGAAATCGAACCAGCGCGAAAGCGGCCGGTGGTACACGCGGTCGCTCAATCGCGATAGTAAGCACTACATCAGCCATGCCGGGTCGGCAATGGCGGTGATGGCGTTGGCTTCCGTCGAAGGGGACGACGAGTAAGCGAGTCGTTGTTCTATTCGACAGCCTAGGAAGACCGTCGTGCTTAGGCGGTTGCCGGTTCTTCTTCAGCCAGCACGAAGCACGCACTATGGCCGCCGTTGGCACTGGCTAGTAGCGGTGGATCTTCTTTTTCGCAGCGGTCAATGCGGTGGCGGCAGCGGTCGTAGAACGAGCAGCCGGCCGGCACTTCCGTCATGTCGGGCGGCTGGCCTTCGATGGGCGTTAGCTCATCACCTTGGCGTTCGTCCAACCGCGGAATCGATTCCAACAAGCCGAGCGTGTAAGGGTGACGCGGGTTGGCGAATAGCGGGCCGGCGTCGGCTTGTTCGACAATCTTCCCGGCATACATCACTTGCACGCGGTGGCAAATGTTCGCGATCACACCCATGCTGTGGGTGATCAGTATGATCGCGGTTCCCTTTTCGCGTTGCAGTTCTTTCAGCAAATCCAGAATTTGGGCCTGAATCGTCACGTCGATGGCGGTCGTTGGTTCGTCGGCGATTAGCAGGTCAGGCTCGCATAGCAGCGCCATGGCGATCATTACCCGCTGCCGCATGCCGCCGCTGAACTGGTGTGGGTAAGCCCCGATCCGTTTTTCCGGCGAGGGAATGCCAACCCGCTCCAACATTTCCACTGCCCGCTTTCGCGCGGCGGCGTGGCTGTGTTTCAGGTGCAGCTTCGTCACTTCGGTCAACTGCTCTTCAATCGTCAGGAACGGGTTGAGCGATGTCATCGGGTCTTGAAAGATCATCGCGATGCGGTTGCCGCGAACGCTGGCTAGCTCACGCTCACTCATCTGCAACAAATCCTTGCCTTCATGCCCCGGCCCGTGATAGATCGCCCGCCCACTGACGATCTTGCCCGGCGGTTGCGGAATCAAGCCGAGGAGCGCCAGGTTGGTTACCGACTTGCCCGAACCTGACTCACCAACGATCCCCAGGGTTTCTCCAGGACGAACTTCAAACGAAACCCCGTCAACCGCCCGCACGATACCGTCTTCGGTATGGAACTGAACGCCGAGGTTTTCGACCTGGAGGATGGGTTGGGTGGAAGTCATAGGTTTCCTGCCGTCCGAAAAAATTGAGCGTTCAATATCGGCCATAAAGCGAACGAATGGAAGTCGTCGATTCAGAGCAGCGGATTGCGAAATCTTCAATTGCCACTTGAGTCGGAAATTACGGAACTGACCAGATTGAGCAATTTCACCGCAGCCTCGTACTGGCGGGCTGTTCTTTCCGCCGCCTCCAACTGAAACCGTTGTTGGATGATTGACTTTGTTTCGCCAGAAGTTCGACGAGCGATGGCAACAAAGGCCACGCCGTCAAATTCCGCCGGTGCGTCAGGCCCCAGGTGGCCAGTGATCGCGGCGGCGATGTCGGCTTCGGGTGTGATCTTTAACACGCCGAGGGCCATTTGGGCGGCAATTTCCCTGCTGACGACGTTGTACAGTTCAATATCCTCAGGCGGGATGTGCAGCCATTGAGTCTTCGTTGTTTCCCGGTAGGTCACCGCACTGCCGCAATGCCACTGAGAAATTCCCGGTACCTGTGCCAGCGTTGCCGACGCCAGCCCGGCCGTGCAGCTTTCGGCGAAGACGATACGCATTTGCTGCTTCGACAATAGGGCAGCCAACTGGTGGGCGGCCTCTGCCGCCATGTCGAGGTCCGGATGCTTGCTCGCGACGTCGGATGGCATGAGCTTGGAGTTATCGGACGTTTCTTTGGAGGAACAAAGTGCATCGTACGCGGCAGTCCATCGTGTAGCAGTTCGCATCGAATTGCAATGCAGCATTTGGGTAGTTAGATTTGAATCCACCTACCCTTTCATGCCCCACCCAACTGTATAGGAATTCCCATGCATCGATTGCTGCTGGCCGTATCCCTCTTCGCACTCGTTTCCAGCACTTCGTTGCTGGCCGACGACGCTTCGAAGGAGAAAGAAAGAGAATTCTACGACCCTGTCGAACAAAAGCTGGAAGGCTATACGCTCGCTGTCGATCCCAAATTGCTCACGGAGGAGAACAGGGAATCGACCGCGGCGGCGATGAAGGCGCTGGCGAACCACTTACAACGGATTGAATATATCCTGCCCGAAGACCGCGTCGCCCAACTGAAGAAGCTGAAGATTTGGATTGAGCTGGACAATGCGAAGCTGACTTCGATGCAGTACCACCCTGACAAAGGCTGGCTCATCCAGCATGGGCATGACCCGCGGCTGGAAAAGCACGTGCATATCCCCAGGGCCAAGGCGCTGGTCGAACGGGGCACGTGGGCCAAACACCCCTATGTGATTTTGCACGAGCTAGCGCACTCGTACCACGATCAGGTGTTGTCGTTCAACCACGCCGGCGTGCTGAAGGTTTACAACGACGCGAAAAAGAAGGGCATCTATGAAGACATTTTGTCGCATCGAGGCCGAAAGGTTCGGCACTATGCGTTGACCAACCAC
>CALBTA010000530.1 GCA_937967755.1 uncultured Planctomycetaceae bacterium
GTTGAGATGTCTGTTCAGCTTCCGCCAGTTCGCTGGCCGCGACCGAAGCGATTCCAAATGAACGCAAAGTCGCCACGCCGGGTTGTGATGCCGCGGTTTCTAGGCGGCAGGCGCTGCCGAATTGCGCAACTTCAGCCAAGCTGTTCGTTTCGATGAATTTCGCCAACTTGTCGGCGGCGAATTCGAAGCCAAGACGCTGTGATTGGCCGCCGAAGTTGACGTAGTAGACGTCTTTGAACAGCCCGTGATGGCGGCCCAACGGCGGCAGGTGACAGGTCACGTCGCCGGGGCAGCCGTCGAGTTTGTAGTGGTTCAGTTCCGTCAGCGCCGCACACGAATTCACAGTCGCCAGTTCCGCGTCTTCTGCGGATGCCGACGTCCAATGGGCCAGTGCGCAAATGATGTCGGCTTCGACGTTCTCGTGACGGGCAAAGGCACGGTGAACAACCTGTGCGATGTCGGCGTAGATCGCTCCACCCGTTCCGCCCGACAGCGACCCGACCAGGATCACTTGCGGCGGCACGCCAGTTTCCCCGAGCGCCGTGACCGCTTCTTCGATGCGGCCTTCGACATGTTCCATGTGGTCGACCAGCGCCAGACGCCCCAGCGGGCGGATGCCATCGGTCTTCATGTTGCGCGGGATGTTGTAAATCCATCGCCGGCTGAGCCACCGCGTCAGTTCCGAAGCGTTTTGGCGGTAGTACTGCGTTGGCTTGAGCGCCAAATGCACAAAGTTGCGTTCTTCGAGCGAAGTCCGATCCACATCGACGAAGTTGGCGACGAAATCGTCATAGTCCGAGTCGATCAATAGTGCGCTAAACTGCTCCGGCAATTCGTCATCTCCGAGGCGTTCCTCGATGCGGTCGTAAAGGCAGCGCAGGGCCATCGCGCCGCAGCCGCCCAACCCGATGACAAGAGTCGGACGGGGCGGGGCCGTGCTGCACGTAACCACCGGCAGATCTTCGATGCTTCGCCTCGCCGCCTGCATCGCGTTGGGATCAGTTGTTCGGTTGGAGGTCTTGGAAGCTTCGCCTTCGATGACTTCTGTGTGAAAACCGTCGTCTTCCGAATCACCAGCGCCGCTTTCACGCACTTCGGCAGCGGGAAGCGCGGTGCCGCCGCGGGCCGACATCAGGCGATCGACGAACGCACGGCAGCTATCGAAACGATCGAACGGATCCTTCGCGAGCGCGCGCTCCACGACCGAGCGATCCGCGTCAGGCAGCGAAGAAAGATCGGGCCGCCCGCTGATATGCTGCGAGGCGAGTTGGGCGGTCGTCGTGCCGCTGAAGGGCAGCTTGCCCGTCAGCGCAAACTGATACACCACCGCCAGGCTGTATTGATCGCTGCGATCTCCGGGCCGGCCGTCGAAGGTTTCCGGCGCGGCGAACAGCGGGGTCAACCCGCCGACAATTGACTGCGTGGCCCCGTGAACATCCTTCACGAGGCCGAAGTCGGCAACTTTCGTATGATCGCCGACCAACAGAATATTCTCGGGCTTGATATCCAGGTGAGCCAAACCATGCCGCGAGGACATATAGTCCAACGCGTCGGCCGCTTCGGCGAGGATTCGCAGCAAGTCGTCTCGCGGAATGCCCGGCGAGCCGCTGGCGGCACAACGCTCGTACCGCTGCTTCAAGCTTTCGTCTGCCAATTCGCTGACGACGATCAGCTTCCCATCAATGATGTCGATCCGCTCAAGCGACAGCAAAAACGGGTGACGAGCATCCTTGATCCGCTGTAATGATTTTAACTCTTCGACCGCGCGGCGCTCATCCGCCTGGCCATAGATGATCTTGACCGCCTTTTGCATTCCGCCCGGCGCTTCGGCACGCCAGACTTCGCCGTAGCCCCCTTGGCCGATGTGTTCGATCAACTGGTAGCCGGCGATCATTTGCGCAGGCGGCACGGACCGCTGGTTGTCCGCCGGTTCATTGACGGGAGGTGCAGCGTCGCAGCTCAATACATCGGTGTGCGAAGCATCCGAGGGCGCTGCGGCTTCGGGTAGATCGAGTTGTTCGGTGGCGTCATTCACTTTACGTTCCTCCTTCGGAGGTAAAGTAACTGTTCACCACGCGGTCGAAATACTCTTCCCGCATCTCCATCGGCAGGCCGTTGTAGCGGCAGAGGTTGGCGATCAAGTTCAGCAGATCGCGCGGTTGGCAGCGCCGCATCGGCCGTTGGTGCGGGCGGTAGTGCGCTTCCAACAGGTGTTCCACGGCATCCTTGCGGTACGGGCAGCGCTGCTCGCGGGCGTAGATTTCAAACAGGCGGAAGAACTCGGCTTCGTTGGGATCACCAATTTCGATCTTGTACGGAATTCGCCGCAGGAACGCGTCGTCACCCAAGTGAACCGGGTCGAGGTTGGTCGAAAAAATGATCAACTGATCAAACGGGACTTGAATCTTCTTGCCGGTCGGCAGTGTCAGGAAGTCGTGCCGGTTTTCCAGCGGGATGATCCAGCGGTTGAGTAGTTCGCGCGGCTCGATGCGCTGGCGTCCGAAGTCGTCGATCAGGAAGCAGCCGCAATTACTTTTCATTTGCAGCGGCGCTTCGCAAACGTTGGAAGACGAATCGTGGCGCAGTTCCAGGTTGTCCATCGTCAGCTCGCCGCCAACGACGACGGTCGGGCGGCGGATTTGCACCCATCGCTTGTCGTACTCGCCGACTTCCGAACTGTTGGTGTCCTCGCCGTGGCGGGCATCGTGGCAGGCGGCGTCGAACAGCTTGATGATTTGTCCATCGTCGATGATCGCGCGGGGCAGCCAGATGTATTGGCCGAAGCACTTGGTGATGCGGCTGGCAAGCGTCGACTTGCCGTTACCTGGTGCGCCGTACAGAAACATACCCCGGCCCGAATTGACCGCCGGCCCCAGCCGTTCGAGCACGACCGGGTCGATGGAGATCCCTGAAAACGCTTTCTCCAAGCGATCGCGTTGCGGCGATTCCGCCCGGATGCTTTGCGCTTCAACCGACAGGATGTAATCGTCCAGCGGAACCGGCGCGGGGCCAACGTAGGCGCTGGCTCGCGACATCGCCCGCGTTCGATCACGCCCGTTATCGGTCAGCATGTAGCGGTAGTCGTTCAGCGGTGCGGCTCCGGCGTGCACGATCATCTGCCGCGTGCGCAGGTTCTCCAGCGTGCTTTCGAGCGCCCGAAAAGGAAGGCAAAGCCGTTTAGCGAGCCGCCGTCCGGAGTCTTCGCCGACCGAGAGCAGCGTTTTGCAGATGAGCGATTCGACCAATGGCCCGCTTAACCCCGCATCGCGTAGCGACACGGGTTCGGCCGGGCGAAAGACTTCGTCTTCCTGGATAGATCGCAACAGGGGCGACGCGAGTGTTGTCGTCATGGGAAGCGCCGTCCTATCTACTGATTCCAGTGGTGAACGGCACTTGGTCGCCCGTAGAGATATCCTTGACCCAAAGTGAAACCAATCTGGTGACAAACCTCGCCCTCTTCGACCAGTTCGACCCCTTCAGCCAAGGGGGCGATTCCCAGGTCGCGTACCATGCGGACCAGCGTCGCCAACATTTGCTGGCGTTGGGCGGGGGCGGCGTGAATGTCTTGAATCAGCTTGCGATCGAACTTCAGGTAGTCGGGCGGAACGTCGACCAGTTCGATCAACCGTGCCTGACCCGCGCCGAAGTCGTCGTAGGCCAGCTTGATGTTCAAAGCGCGGAGCTGGCCGTACAGCTCGCGCATCTGCACGGAATCGGTAACGGTCGCTTCGTGAATCTCGAGAGTGATCGTGGCATGAGGGTACTTGTGCCGTAGTTCGCCCAACGATTTCACCAGCCGGTCGTCGTGAGATTCCGACGGGTGCGTATTCCAGAACAGATCAGGCGAATTGGCCAGCGTAAGCCCGGTTCGCATGCCCTCGTCGCGGAACAGCCGGCTGAGTTCCACTTCCTGCTGCACCAGGGAAGCAGCGTCAAACAACGCCTGGGCCGATTCCAATCCCATCACGCGGCTGCGCGCCAGAACTTCGAACCCGATGACCGACTGCGTTCCCAACGTCACAATCGGTTGGAAGTGCGGGGTGACACTGCGCTGGCTCATCAGCCGATCAAACTGCAACAGCGACGTGGCCCGATCGACGATCAGTTCCGATTGCGTGTGCTCTGTCTCAACCGGCGCGTCGCAAGTCACTTGAAAGGCGGCGTTGCCGAATTGCAGCACGTCGCCCACCTTCAGGGGCTTCTCAGCAGAAATGCGTTGCCCGTTGACGAAAGTACCGTTGGTGCTGCCCAGGTCGTTGACAAACAACCCGCTTTCGCCGACACGCAACGTGGCATGTCGTTTGGAAACACCCCGGAATGCAAGCCGAAAATCGACGTCTTCCCAGCGACCGACAACGAACTCTGACCCGCCCACAACCACCTTGCGGGGCGGCTGCCCTTCCGCGCAGACGCCCATCAGCGACCAAACGGCGCTGTCCGCGGCAGGAGTGCTGGGTGACTGGGTGGGCATGTCTTATGGGTGGATCGGGCAGAAACTAATCTATGCGAGGGTATAAAGCCCTGCATCTATGTAGCTTGTACTTCGGCGCTGTGCGCGTCGCGTTCCCGAATCCGCGGTTGCCGTTACTCTGAACGTGCTCGGATGGCTGCGTCTGCGATAACTCGCACGGCCGTTGCCAGCGGTGCAACCGGACCACTCGTCGGGGCCGCGGGCTTTATATCTGGCATACGGTGTACAACAGTCGGCAGTGGCATCACGCGCGTATCGCGCACATGTGCGCTGGCGAGAGCCTTTTCTGCACAGAAGGGCTGCCATCACCCGATGCTTGCAACGTGCCTTTCGCTCCGTACGCGCATGGGCCACCGAAATGGATTTTCGCGATTGTAAGGAGACATCATGCGCATCCGCCTCGCCGGTACGCTCGTCGTACATCTATGCTTTGCGGCCTCGTCCACGTTTTCTGCCGGCCTTGTCGTTGTCGCCCTCGATGATGAAGTTCCTCCCGCCCCCGACCATGTTGAAGACGTTGTGCCCGAAGGCAACGCTTCCTCTGATGAGATGCCCGAGACCGTGATCATTGGAGAAGACGGCGATCACGATCACGCCGGTCATGTCCAAGGTGACAATCTGCTTTCCACGGATGCCAATGGTGACGTGCAGTACGGCATGCAATGGAACGGAGAAAATCAGCACGCCGATCATTCGCACAGCGATGGTCACGACGATCACGACGATTTTCACCATCGCCCCGATTCGCACGCCCCCGCCGGGCTTTGCTTGGATCACACGCATGAGCAGGGCCAGTGGATGGTCGAGTACAAATTCATGCACATGACCATGCAGGGAATGCGGACTGGGACGCGCAGCGTGACACCCGCGCAAGCCGCTGCCGGAGCCGGTGCCGCGGCCAGCCCCACCAGCATGGATATGCGGATGCACATGGGGCACATCATGTACGGGCTGAACGACTGCATCACGCTTTACACCATGCTGATGTGG
>CALBTA010000531.1 GCA_937967755.1 uncultured Planctomycetaceae bacterium
GGCAAGCTATTCAATCGCGAGGCGCTTGCTGGCCGGGTGTCGGACAAAAGCACAGTTGAAGAGAACGTCACCAGTGTCTACCTGCAAGCCCTCAACCGTCGCCCGAGACCGGATGAACTGGCACGCATGTCGCAGTTCGTCGAACAAGCAACCGAGGAAATTAGTCAGTTGGACCCCGAGCGCTTGCCGCAACGGAAGAAGGACCACCCCGACAACACGCCCGATCCCTACGCCGACATCCTCTGGGTGTTGGTCAACAGCGGCGAGTTCATTTTCAATCATTGAGAGCAAAATTATGTCAAGCAATCTGTTTTCGCGTCGCCGTTGGCTGCAGACATCCGCGGCAAGTGCCGGGGCTTTTTCGCTGCATGGGTGGTTACCCACATTGGCAACGCAGGCCATCGCCGCCGACGGGGATACGGTTCGCCCGAAGAGTTGCATCTTGCTGTGGATGGACGGTGGGCCAAGCCAAACCCACACATTTTCGATTCCTGATTTTGAACCCGATTACAAGTCGATCGCGACCTCCGTTTCTGGAATTCAGATCAGTGAGTATTTGCCGAAGCTCGCCCAGTGCATGGACGACCTGGCAATCATCCGCACCATGTCGACGGGGCTGAACAATCATGGCCCCGGGCAATACTTGATGCATACCGGCTACCGTTCCAGCGTGGCGGTGCGCTATCCCAGCCTGGGCGCGATCGTCGCCAAGGAGTGCGGGCAAAAGGGAACGGGATTGCCGAGCTACATCAATTTGGGTTCGTCGTCAGTACCCAAGTCGTTTCAGCGATCGGGCGCGCTCGGGTCAGACTACGCCCCGATGATGCTCAAGGGGAGTTCGATTGCTGATGTGAAGTCGCCGATTGCTGTTCGCGAAGATGCGCGGCTGCGCCTGCTCGGCGATGTGCAGCACGCCGAGATCGATCGTTTTGGCGTCGAGCAGCTCCGCTCCCACGAGGCGAGCTACCGCAAGGCGATTGACTTGATGCATACCGATAAGACAGCTGCCTTCCGATACAAGGACGAACCGAAGGACATTCAAGAGCGCTATGGCACTTCCACGTTCGGTACGCAATGCCTGCAGGCCCGGCGATTGGTCGAAGCAGGCGTCGCGTTCGTGGAAGTCAATTGGGGCGGTTGGGACCATCACGGCGGCGCGGCTGAGCCCGTGAAGAAGCGCAGCCCTGAACTCGATCAAGGCTTCTCTGCCCTGATCGAAGATCTGAAGCAGCGCGGCTTGCTGGATACCACGCTTGTTGTCTGGATGGGCGAGTTCGGTCGCGGGCCGTTGGCCAAGCTGGGCGGCGGAAATAACCATCACAAAGGGGCGGGTCACTACGCCCGATGTTGGTCAACCGTGCTGGCCGGCGCAGGCATTAAGACCGGGCAAGTCATCGGCACGACTTCACCCGACGGGGTCGATGTGAAGGACCGCCCCGTCAGTGCTGGCGATTTCTTTGCGACCATCTGCGAAGCGCTCGACATCGATCACGAAGACACCTACGAAGCCGCCGGCCGCCCTGTGCCCTACACCGAAACCGGCAGCGCACCGGTTCGAGAATTGTTCTAAGCCATTGTCCCTTATTCGCATCGCACCGAGATGCTCTCGCCCATGCCCAAGCAACGATTCACCACGAAGATAGTTTTCTCACTTGCTACGCTCCCCTTTGTGTTTGCAGCAACCTCGTCGCAAAACAGCGCCGTTGCCGATGACCGGACCGATCTCGTCGGCACGTGGAAGATCACGGTCTTCCAAGATGATGGTCGCGATCGACTTTCACGTTTGGGCGCAGGGCCTGCCAAGAAGGACCAACAGCCCCGCGTGGCCAAGCTCATCTTCACTGCGGATGCTTGCTATCTGCTTCGGGGCGATGGCCGCCGCGAGATGGTGGCCGGATTGGCGAACGCGGGCTGGAAGTCCTGCACGCTCGATGTATCGACCACGCCGAAATCGATCGACGTCGTCGGCTTCGCAGGCAAAGACAGTGAGAAAACAAAAACCTACCTCGGCATCTACGAACTTGCTGGCGACAAGCTGCGTATCTGCTACGCCGAAACCAGCCCCCAGCGGCCAACGAAGTTCGAATCGGATGGACACAATAACTTGTTTGAGTGTGTGAGGTTGTCGGCGGAGGCGGAGGCCATACCAGAGTAGAAATCCGAAATGCGAATATCGAATTCCTAAACAAATCCGAAATGCAAAAACCAAATTTTTCAAACAGAGATATTCCAGCGCGAGAAGCTTCGAACATTTGGACTTCGCTATTCGAATTTGTTTCGAGTTTCGGATTTCGGATGTCGTGCTTTGTGTTACTCGCTCTGCTTGTCCTACCGTGCGTTACTCAAGCTGGTCACTCCCGCAGTTGCTACCTCGACGCTGGACAGTCGGTTGATGGGCGATACTTGGTGACCGCTCAGCGAACCGACACGCTCGACAACAAGGGGAAGCGCGTCGATCATCGCTGGAGCTTTACTTGGCTAGATCAGAAGACTGGCGAGAAGCACGAAGGAGAATTGCAGGGCCTGCGTACGGGAACAGACAATGTTTTCGATCCGGTCAACGCTCATATTTTCGTGGCCCCGGGCGGCGAGACATTCGCTTTGTGGATGCCCCAATCGATGGCCCGTTCGCCAGAGAAAAAGCCGTCGGTGGAAAATCGCGACGCCAGCGAGTTTCACGACTTCGGCGGCTTTGGGCATCGCCTGACGATCTACAAGAAGTCGGGCGAGGTTGTCAAAGCGTTCGGGGTGAATGATTTCTTCACCAAAGCCGATTGGCATTGGCTCCACTTCCATGGTCGTCAGGTTTATTGGTTGAAAGAGTACGAGAAATTCGACACACGTCAGACGCCGCGCAGCGGGCATGCCTTGTTTCGCATCAGCCCTGACTACACCGTGCTGGAGTTTCAAGTCGGGGCGAATTCCGAGGCAACCCATAAAGCACAACAACGCGGAACAACCCCGCCGGAGCCGCGCATCGTTCGCGTCCGTTTGACCGATGGCAAAATCATCACCGGCGAAGAGCTTGTTGATTCCGAAAAGATTCCGGTACAGCCGTTCGTCGGCGAGTTGGCCAACAAGGAGCGTCCGCAATACGCCTACGAGCCAAGTCTGGACCCCGTCCGCAAACCGGGGCGGTTTATCGAACGTGACCGCACCCAGTTGCCGGTCCGTTTGGG
>CALBTA010000532.1 GCA_937967755.1 uncultured Planctomycetaceae bacterium
GGTTGAACGCCCGGGAAGGCTCTGCGTTGCGGGCTAGAATTGACGCGGCCACCGGCGGGCAAGCGGAGCAGCAAATCGAAACATTGGTCGCCGGCGCGGCTAGGCAAGCAGCCGACGAATCACTTCCGGTGAACCAGCGGGTGGAAGCCATTGCCCTGATGCGGTTGGGCTCGCCCGACGACGTTCGCCCACACTTGAGCCGATTGCTCTCGCCCGAAGAGCCGCAGCCGATCCAGCACGCGGCGCTCGATGCGCTGGCATCGTTCGACGGGGTCGCCACAGCCGAGTTGATCATTGAGCGTTGGCAATCTTTCACCCCGCAACTGCGTCGCCGGGCGGGTGATGCGTTGTTTTCCCGCGAAGCGTGGGTGGCCATCGCCCTGGATGCGTTGGACAAAGAGCAGGTTCCGATGGCGGATTTTCAGCGGGAACATTTCGCCCGATTCGAATCGTCAAGCGACGCTCAGTTGGCGCAGCGGGTAAAGAAAGTCCTCAGCCAACGCCGCGTGTCGCCACGTGCTGAGGTTGTGGCAAATTACGCGCGGGTGATTACTTCCGCAGGGAATTCAAAGAACGGGCTAGCCGCTTTTACCAAGCACTGTGCGGCCTGCCACAAGGTGGGCAATGTGGGTCACGCCGTGGGGCCACCGCTGGCGGCGATGCGCAGCCGCGGGGCGGAAGCGATTCTGGTGAACGTGCTGGATCCCAACCGCGAAGTGAACCCGCAGTATGTCAGTTACACGGTTGTCACTAATCGCGGGCGAACTTTTTCCGGCATGATCATTGCCGAATCGGCGGGCAGCATCACCCTGT
This sequence comes from uncultured Planctomycetaceae bacterium, assembly GCA_937967755.1. Taxonomy (GTDB): domain Bacteria; phylum Planctomycetota; class Planctomycetia; order Pirellulales; family Pirellulaceae; genus CALBTA01. Next base: position 814 of record CALBTA010000532.1, read on the forward strand.
CGCGCGGGCAGGGCGAGCAACAAACGATCCTTCGCGGCGACATCGATACGATTAACAGCACCGGCAAGTCGCTGATGCCCGAGGAGTTTGAAAAGGAAATCGACCAGCAGACGATGGGCGACTTGTTGGCGTTTTTGCTTGGGGCCAAGGAGAGTGACAAATGAACATCATTCGACAGATAGTCGCTTTTCGCTCCGCGAAAAGCAGTCTTTCGCGGAGCGAAAGACGACAATCGCGCGTATCGATCTATATTCCTGTCTTCGCAGCGCTGTTGATCAGCGTTTGCGCCGGCCATGTTTTTGGAGAAGAGTGGAAAGCGGGTGCCGCGAAGTTCAACATCACGCCGGAGCAGTTCATGCCGATGTCGGGCTATGCTGGCCGGGGCGCGAAGCATGCTGATGGAAAACTGACCGACCTGTGGGCCAAGGCGCTAGTGATCGAAAGCAAACAGGGGCAGCGGGCAGTTCTGGTCACCTACGATTTGATCGGGATCGACCGCGGCTTGTCGGTGGCGATTTGCAATGCGTTGCAGCGGAAGTTTGAATTGCATAGGTCGGCGGTCGCGCTAAACTTCTCGCACACACATACCGGCCCGGTCGTCGCGAAGAATTTGCGGCCGATGCACTACATGCTGTTGGATGAGGCCAACCGCCGCTTGGTCGACGGCTATGCCCAGTTCTTGCAAGAGAAGTCCGTTGAGGTCGTCGGCGAAGCAATCGCCAATATCGCGCCGGCGAAGCTGGCTTGGGGAAGCGGCACTGCGACGTTTGCCGCGAATCGACGGAACAACAAGGAAGCGGAAGTTCCTGAACTGCGCAAGGCGAATGAGCTGCGCGGACCGTTCGATCATGATGTACCTGTGCTGGTCGTAAGCGATGCCAAGGACCAACTCACCGCGATCGCCTTCGGCTACGCCTGCCACAACACCACGCTTGGCTTGTTGCAATGGTCGGGTGACTATGCCGGCTATGCCCAGTTGGAAATCGAAAAGGCCCACCCGGGTTGCATCGCTCTGTACTGGGCGGGTTGCGGCGGAGACCAAAACCCGTTGCCCCGGCGGACGGTCGAACTGGCAAAGCAACACGGCGGCGACCTGGCCGAAGCGGTGGAAAGAACGGTAGGCGATTCCGCTGCGCTACGCCCGATCGAGGGTGAGCTTTCGACGCAATACAAAGAAGTCGACCTGGCGTTGGCCCGCTTGCCCGATCGTGATGAACTGCTGCGCGAGGCGAAATCGACCAACAAGCAGAACGCGCCGCGGGGCAAACAGCACATGGGACTGTAGACAACCGGGAAGGGGGCGTCGCCGGCTTACCCCTACTCGGCACAAACGTGGCGGCTGGGCGATGAGGTGACGTTTGTTTTTCTCGGTGGAGAAGTCGTCATCGATTATGCGATTCGGCTGAAGGAGGAACTTGGCTCGGGTAGGTTGGATCGCAAAAACGTTTGGGTCGCCGGCTATTCCAATGACGTGATGGCGTACGTTCCTTCGCGCCGCGTCTTAACCGAAGGAGGGTATGAAGGGGGCGGGGCGATGATTTATTACGGCCTGCCGGCCAACTGGTCGCCGCAGGTGGAAGAGACGATTGTTGAAGAGGTGCGACGGCAACTCACGAATTGAAAAGCGTTAGTAGCCGAACTCGTGAGCGTTCGGGAGGGTTACTGAACAAATCAAAGACCAGAAGTCTCACGACTTCGGCTACGGGAGAATTCAATTGATCTTGAAGCACTTGAAGTTTCCGTCGCGGTCTTTGCACAACAGGCGATTGCCGGCGAGTACGACGTGCGGCCAGGCATCGGTGCGGAAGATGCGGTCCCGGCGGTAGAGTACGTTGGGGGCCTCGGGCGAACGGGCCGCCGTGTCCATTAGCAACAGCGTGCCTTCATTGGACCAAACGATCAGCCGGTCGTCGGCCGTGACGATGCACGAACCGGGATCGCCCAGACCCGACGGGCCTTTCCAAACCTGCCGGCCGGTTTCAAAATCCAAACAATACACATCACGCCAAGACCAATAGATATGGCCTTTGTGAATCACCGGAGAGCAAACTTTCGAATAGACGTCTCGCTGCCAAAGCTTCTTGGCACCTCGCAGTGTGACTTCCAACTTGCACATTTTTTGATGGTTGTAGCCGGATGTGATCAGCACATACTGATCCTGCACCGCCGGCGTGGCGATGCCGTTGGCGAACTCGGTCAGCCACGGGTATTCGGCAACGGTCTGCCCGGCGCGGCCTTGGTCAATCCTCATCACCAGCAGATTGAAATGCGTCAGCATCGCCAGACATGGAACACCCTCGACGGTGATCGGCACCACTCCGCCGGTGTGGCCGGCCGGGTCACGGTTTTCGCTGGCCCAAACTTGCCGGCCGGTTTGTTTGTCGAACGCGATGGTGTTGCCCGACTTGCCGCCGACTTCAACGATGGCCCAATCGCCGATGACCAACGGCGAAGTGGTGTAACCGTAATCGCGATGCCCGCTGCGGTTGACCTTCGGGCGAACGGGCGGGTCGTACTTTTCATACAGGTTGATGTGCCAACGCTTCGCCCCGCGCTGGTTCGCATCCCAACAGTGCAAGTCGCCGTCGATACTCAACGTGAACAACAGCCCGGTCGCCGGGTCGTACGCCGGCGTGCTGCTCGTTCCGCGGTAAATACCTTGGTCGCCGCGGGCCTTGCGTCCGTAGGACGGGCACGGGTAATCGATTGCCCACAACGTCTTGCCGGTTTCCAAGTCGAGGCAGCGGACCACATCCCGGCCGCGCGCATTGCCGATCGTATAGACACGGCCGCCAGCGACAATCGGCGAACTGGAACCCTCGCCGACGTCGGCGCTCCACGCTTGTTCGAGGTGCCAGGTTTTACCACCAAACCCAGACGATTCGTCGGCGATGCCATCGCGCGAAGGCCCGCGCCAGTGCGGCCAATCGCCGGCGTGAAGCGCATGCGGCGAACAACATGCCAGCGTACAGAGCAACGCCGCCAGCGGAGCGCGGCAACGAGCAAGCATAGTAGTAGGCACACTCCGTGTGCCGAAACTGAAGCCGTATCGGGGGTGACACTGCGGACGACACAGAGGACTGTGCCTGCTACGATCACTTTTTGAATGCGCGTTACGGGTTGGAAGCTTCATAGTAGCGGGCTTGGCGGTGCTCGGGGTCTTGGAAATCATCGATGCGCGGGACACCTTCAAGCTGTGTGTTCACACCGAAACGTTCAATCAACATCTGACGCTGCACGCCTGGCTCCGCCGTCGCAATCGGTTGCGGCTCGCCTCCGAGCAACGCCCAGTGAACTACCATCACTTCCGTTTCCACAAGCTGCCCGGTCAGAACGCCATCGACCTGCCAACGGCAAACAACCAACGCAGATTTCGCCGGCAGGATCTCATCAGCCGCCGGAATGCGTGACTTTTCCAGCAGCGTGGCATGGATTTCCATCTGCGGCACCGGCGGGCGGCTGGAAATCAGGTTGCGGTACAACTCGGCGTTGCGTTGGGCCTCATCGTCGTCGATGTACCGATCGTAAATCGCCAGCCCTTGCAGCGTTCCCGCCCAATCGCGGCCTCCGCGCTGGTCGTCGCCCAAGGTGATCGCCAACCGCTCCCAATTCGAGAAGCCGCCGCGCACCGCTCCACCGTGATGTACGCGGCGGCCGTCCAAGTAACAAACCAAATCGCCGTCTCGGTACGACACGACCAAGTGTTGTGGTTGATCGGCGACGAGCCGGCAAAGCTCAATCTCACTTCCCGCCGAACTATCCGCCCCGTCAGTTCGCAAGCGCAGGAACAAGCGATCATCCCGCTGGCCCAACACGAAGTTGTAGTTGTCGCTCTTCGAAGAGCAGGTCACGATACGCGTCGGCTGAGAATGTTGGGCGTATGTTGGGGTGATCGTGACTTCGATGGTCAACTCACCCGTCATCTGGCAGGAGTCCAACACGGGTGCCGACGCATTGTGCAGCCCATAGGAACCGCCCGCCAGCACGAGCGCGTAGTCGTGATCCAGCCGCGCCTGGCCGCGAGGGCGAAGCTCCAGCGGCTTCCAATTACCCGCGTCGTCGGTGCGAACCTGGCTGACCCTATCGACGGTTTCCAGCAGCACGACGGCGTCGCGTCGGTCGACGGGCCAGGTGAGCGGCTTGACCGAGAAGGCATCCGGCGTCGCCACGGCGAATTCACGAGCGCGGACCGGCAGCGTCTCGCCATCGCTGCTACGCTTCAATTCGACAACGCCCTCCATCACGTCCAGGCGCGTCCGCTCATCATCGGCCGAAAGCCACAGCCGCGTGCCGCGCACCGTGGCGACTGACAGCGGGGTTTTGAACTGCATCGGCCGCGCGGCGGGTTGCGGCACGACCTCGGCCAGAATTGCGCCCCAAGCGATGGTCACATGCTTGCCGGTGTTCGTCGTCGAAGGAGTGAGCTGGGCGCTCGTGTCGCCCGTCAGCCGCAGTTCGCTGCCGTCGCGGTAACGCAGCGAGACCGACTCATCAGGCAGCGTGACGATCTTGTCGCCGGGGCGCAGCGATGTGCCCGCTTTGATCACCGCGGGCCGGCCTTCGCGCGTCAAGGAAGGATTGCCGTCGACCGCTTCCACCACGGCGACCGGCTGCATGAATTGCATCCACCACCACCCACCGCCGGCGGCGACAAGCAACAGAATTAACCCGGCGACCACCCAATTCCAACGCTGCGTCCCACGCCGCTGCGCCTGGCGCTGTTGCGCCGCCAGTTCCACATCAAGCAGATCGCGCATTTCCATGCCGATGTTCGGGTCAGCCGCGGGCGGCTCGGGCGAACCAGGTTGGTCGTCTCGAATTCGCTGTTCGACCTGGGCGACGAACCCGCGGCGATCGATCGCCAACTGCTGCGCGAGGTACTCGTCAATGATCAACTGGTCTTTCAACCGTGCCGCCAACAGCGCGTCGGCCGAAGCCGCTTCGCACAACGCATCCAATTGCTCGTCGGAAAGCTGCTCCCGATCATCGACGAATTGCTGCAAGAGTGTTTCGATATTTTCCATGATGATCATTTCCGACTGACTGTCGTGGTTCGCTCCGCGAACAACTTTCTCTTCGCGAGGCGACTAACTCTCGCCTGCCACTTGCTTCGACACGCAGTTCTTCAGCGTCGCGCGGATGCGGAACAGCGCAATCCGCACCGCCTCAGCCGTCTTGCTGACCGCCTGGGCGATTGCGTCGGACGTCAAGTCTTGCTGGTACTTCAACTCCAGCAGCCGGCGACTATCGTCGGGCAGCTTGCGGCAACATTCCTCGAGCGCGATCTGCAAAGTTCCTTCCGAAGTGCGGCGGAACGTCTCGGTTTCAGTCGCCGCCAACAGTTCCGCCAACGCTTCCCGCTGCACCCGCCCCCGGCTAGCGCACCGCCGCATCTGGTTCAGGCAAACATTGCTGGCGATGCCTTTCAGCCAACGCTGCGGGGCGACGTCCGGCGGCGTCTTGTCGATGTTCTTGTAAAACTCCAGGTAGACATCCTGCGCCACGTCGTCCACTTCGTGCGCGGCGATGCCCATCCCCGCGATGTAAGCCCGAATGCGAGCGTGGGTGTTCCGCAAGATGGCGTCGAAATCGAGTTTCTGTCCAGATTGGGTCATCTACCCTATTGTGGTCATTCACCCGGTTGAGCGTTACCGGGCCGCGCCGAGAATCGGCGGAAATCGCGGACTATTTCTCGGATTGGGCCGAGTTGAGCGCGATTCGGGTGAGTTTCCCCCCTTCACCCGCGACGACGCAACTTCGGCCATCGGGCGAAACCGCCACGGCGAAGGCCCACCCGTTGATGGCAGGTTCGTCCTGCAAGATTGCCACCGTGTCAGGATTGATCACACGCAGTCGCCCATCTTCGCAAGAGGCTAGCAGACGCTTCCCATCGAGCGACCACGCGATCGACAGTGGCGGGCTTTTCAGGCGAGCGAAACGTACCATCCGCCCGATCGTCGGTTGCCACAGCCGCACCGTTTTGTCCGCCCCGGCCGAAGCGATCATCGGCAGGCCTTCGCCCGTTGGACGAACGGCCAACGCCCGCACGGCGCTGGTGTGATTTCCCAAAGTTCGCAGCAACTTGCCGGATTCGATGTCCCAAACCCGAACGCTGGCATCGGCTCCGCCGGAAACTAGGATCTTTCCGCCTGCGAGCGCCGCCACGGAAAGCACGTGCCGCGAATGACCATTGAGCGTATGCGCTATTTCGCCGTCCGTACTGACAATCAGAACGGTTCCTTCGGCACAGGCCAGCGCGACGCGCTGCTTGTCGATCCATACCGCGGCGAAGATCGCGTCGGGCGAAACTTCGTGCCGCTGCGAAGCATTCCCCGACAACGCTTGTTCCGCGCGGGGCCAATCGATGATTTGAAAGCCGCCGAACTCACCCGGTGCGCCTCCAATTGTCAACAACCGTTCGCCTGCTGCGGAAAACCGCAAGTCGGTGACTTTGTCGAATTTAACCTTGCTCGAACCGAGGCGTTCTAGCGAAGGCCATGCATACGTCGCGATCTGGCCTTCGGAAGCGGCGAGTGCGGTTTTGCCGTCGGGTGAAAATGCGAGCGAGGTGATTGGCGGCGCGGCGATGCAAAGTGCGCTGACGAAGCCGCAGGTCGCTATGCCGATCAAAATCCCGCGAACGAAAATACTCATCCCACCAGTTCTTTCAACGGAGTTCCATCACGGTTGATTTCGACCGGCCGGCCATCGGGTGTGACCAACTGGTCGCGCGGATTGATGCCTAGCAGGGAGTAGATGCTGGCCGCGATGTCACTGGGTGTGACAGCGCGATCGTGGGGGCCTTCGCCAGTGGTATCGCTTGCGCCGATCACTTGCCCGCCCGGAATCCCGGCACCCGCCAGTAGCACGCTGAAGACGCGCGGCCAATGGTC
>CALBTA010000533.1 GCA_937967755.1 uncultured Planctomycetaceae bacterium
CCCGTCTTGAGCTGCGCTCGCTTCACAGGCGACCCGTTGACGTACGTTGTCGCCCCGAGTGACTCCAACTCGTGGCGGCCGCCCCGTTTGTGAATCGCCGCGTGGCGGGGTTTGACGTTGGCATCCTTGAACAGGTAAATCTCGCATTGCGGCGAACTGCCAATGTACGTTGTATCTTTGTACAGAATGAATTGCTTGCCGGCGATCAATCCCTGAACGACCTTCACCCACCCGGTTTTCGCCGCGTTTTCCAAGAGGCCCGTTCCCAAGCCGGTGAGCGTGCCGATCGCTGTGATCGCCACCACCCGGCTGGCAACCACACTGCCCGTGGCGGCTTCGATTGGATCGAACAACTCCCCGCCCAACGTTCCGCCGATCAAACCACCCGCCAACCCGATGGTCAGCCGCTTCCAATTCTTCAACACAATACCCGGAGCCACCGAAAGGAACCCGCCGAACACGCCCCAGCCCACCGCCCGGGCGAAGACTTGCAGCAGAAAGTTTCCCCCCTCGCCGCCACCCATTTGGTTGTAAGCGACGCTGGCAATGCACGCCCCGAACCCTGTTCCGACCAATGCCAGGGCCAGCGCGACAGAACCATTGACCATGACTCCGCGTAGATTTTGCCCCACCGCCTGATCAGCGATTGACAAACAAAATGCCAACAGCAGGCCGACGGAGGCAAACCAGTAGGCCACAAAGACCAGCGATTCAATTGCGTCGCTCCCTTGTTGCTCATCGAACTTGCTGAACATCTCCATCTCATCCAGCAAGGGATCGTTTTCAATCTCGACGTAAGGGTTATCTTTGTAGCGCTGGATCAACTGCTCGCTTTGATAGTCGTACTCAAACTCGGAAAGTTCCCCGGTGTTGAACCGCTCGATCAGTTCGTCATCCGCTTCGCGGTACTCGGCGTACTCTTCCAGACCGGAAGGAGCCACCAGCCAGAACATCTCACCCACCATCCCCGCGACCAGCCCGCCGGCCAATCCGAACAACGTGGAGTAAACCAGCGTGTTGTAAAGAAGCTGTTTCCAATTGAAGCCGCCCGGTTCGCCTGCGCCGGACGGCTGATCGGGATTGGCCGCGCCCAATTCGGCCAGCCGTTGGTCGACGGCGGCGCTGTTGACTTCGTCGCTTGAGATTCTGATCTTTTCGGCCATCGAAACGTCACCTGGGGATTCGCGACATCATCTGGCCAACGCCAGCCTCAAGCTGCCAGAGGTTGGGCTTCAGCACCAGGTCGGCACGCGTCGCAAAACCCAGCGACTGCCCTTCGACCGGATCGATCGTGCGCGTGTTCACACCCACTACGTAACCCGCCTTGTCAACCAGCGGTCCGCCGCTGTTGCCGGGGCTAATCGCGGCGGTGGTCTGCAACTCTTTCCCGTCGCGCTTGGCGGAAATAATTCCGTTGGTCACCGTGAAGTCCAGCCCGAGCGGATGCCCGACAGCAACCACCGCCTGGCCGACACGCACATCTCGAAAATCACCGATCGGCCCCATCTCTTTCAGGCCAGGCGTGGTTGCAATCAGCAATGCCAAATCGGTATTGGGGTTCTTGGGGTAGCTAATCGAAATCCCCGCTGCCTCGTGCCCCAACCGTGAATGTACGGAGCACTTGGGGTTCTCTTCCACTACATGCCTGTTGGTCAGTATCAAATGGGTGTCTCCGTCGCTGGCCACGACAAAGCCGGTTCCCACGTCCGACCCCGATTCAATCAGCACGACGGAGCGATCCGCCCGCGCGGCGGCTTGCTCAATCCAATCGGGCTTTGGCAACGCCAGGTAGACGACCGCGGACAGGGCCGCAAACATCAGCATCCCGGCAAGCACAACCCCCAGCGCGACGAGCAAATACCTAAAAGCCAGAACGCGGGAAGGATCATCGATCAAAACGGCTTGCAGCGCTGGCTCTTGCCGCGCTGCCGTTGGGGCATCGGCTGGAATTTCGTCAGGGCGAATCGTGATGGGCAGCGACGGGGGCTTCTCGACGAGTTCCTCGTGCCGAATCGTGATCTTGTCTTGCGCGTCTGGCATGGAAAGTCTGTGAGCGCTGGCGCGGCGGGCGAAGCAACTTCGATGTGATTCTAGTCGCTGGTATCGCCGGTGTCACTTTCGGCATCGGCTGGATCGTCCGCAACCGGCTCGTCGGCATCCTGCGCTTCGCCGTCAGAATTGTCGTTCAATTCAAGATCCGACTCGGCGTCCATTGTGGGTTCGGCGATTCCTGTGTCTGGATCAGCGCTCGGCGTTGTCCCTTCACGCTGAGTCCCGGCGCTGGGGTTTGGCTCAGGCTCGGCTTCAGTGCGCGGTTCTGCCCGCTGTTGTGGAGGCGGCTCGCCCGGCGCGGGCAACCGCGGCTTGATCCAGAACGCCCAAATGCCAAGCGGCACAGCGACGGCCATGACCATCGCCACTGCCGACATGACGTCCGCGAGTGATTGCCGCTTTTCGATTCGCGATAGGCGCGATGCAAGATCGGCATCGTCGGGCCCGTTCGCGAGCGCGGCAGGCGTTTCGTCAATCGTCATCGCCCCGGCGGTCACCGGTTCGTTCGGCGGGCCGGCGGCAACCGGCGGCGGGTCTTCTTCGGCATCGGGCTGAACCAAAAACCCGTCGCGCACCGCTTTGCCACCGCGCCAAACGAACAGCCCTTCGTCCCCGCCGATTGGGTCGTAAACAAACGCCAACTGCTGCTCACCAGTGAAGTAATTCTCATGTATGAACAAATCCATACCAGATAGAAAAATGCCGAAGCCCGGATGCGTGTGGTACCAACCGAGGATTTGCAAGTCGGGGTAGTCACGATCCAGTTCATTGTGAATGTGGTTCCAAGTCTCGCCAGTAAACGTGACCTGGGCCGCTTTGCTATCGCTGTGTTGGCCGCGGATGTTGGCTTCCACGAAGACGTAAGGCCCGCGCTCGTCGCGGTAGCCAGCGCCGACCAGGACGCCGCAAATCTCAACGTCGGTCGTCGATTGCCCGTGGGCGTGGATGTCATTCAGGACGGACTGTTTGATGACCACGCGGACAGAGTTCTCACGGCGGCCATCGTCGATGGGGAACTCGCGCACGGGCCAGTCGTCGGCGCTGACGCGATCGATGTCGAGCGAAGCCGTCGGCGAATCTTCAGCGGGCGTGCTCTGGTTGTTTTCACTCATGACCACTCCAACTCTTCTTCGCCGCCGACCAGCGGCCCCAACACCGCGGCAGCATCGCCGGCCAACTCCAATCCGATGTTTCCTTTGCTGCCGCGCGCAATCAGAATATCAAACGCGGGCACGCCAATCTGCTTCAACGTGCGATTTAAAAACGGCGCGTCGCCGCGAACCTTGTAGAACGTCGCGACCGCGCGGCGCACCTTGTCACACGCGGGACACCAGGCCGCATCATCGCGCACCTGGCCCAGCGATGCAAACAGTGCCTCCTCGCCTTTGCACTGCGGGCAGGTGAGTTTTTCCAGCACGTCGCGTGCTAGTTCCAGTTGGGCATCGTAACCTACAATGGTGCGTGCGTGCTCCAGCATTTCGCCCGCGGTGATCCCATCGTGTCCTACTTCCAGCGGCACAATCTCGTCCAACGTGTCGTGGCTGTAGCATTCGTCTTTGCGTTGGTACTCGACCTGATACGAGTCGCCGCTGAGACCTTCGAAGATCCAACCGCGCCCGGCGAGTGAAGGCATCCCGTGCAACAGCTTGACCCCTTCTTGGCATTGCACGCCGGCGATGATGCTGCTGATGGTCGGGGTGGTCGGCGTTTTGCCCGCTTCCATTTCGCTGCGGGAAAGCAGGTTGCAGGAACGCCGCATCTCCAGCATCTTCCAATCGACATCCGACATCGTGCATTCGTAGCACGGCCCGTCCGGCACGAAGACGCGGGCGCAGCCTTGAATTTGCTCAATCGCCCCATCGATCCAAGGGCGGTCGACGCGCCAACAGTTGCGGTTGATCGCCAGCCGGGCTTCGCGATTGTCGAGCCCGGCGATGACGACATCCGCCCAACGAAACGCACCCAGGCCCAGATCGTAGACGATGTTGCCGTTGAAATGGTGCGCGTTGATGTTCGGGTAGATGTCGCGGGCGGCGCGGGCGGCGGCTTCGGCTTTCAGCGTGCCGTTGTCCGTTTCGCGGTACAGCACAGAGCGCGAAAGGTTCGAGTTTTCGATCGCATCCAAATCGGCGATCAGCACGTTGCCGACGCCCAGCAGCGCCAGGTTCTTGACAATTTCGTTCCCCAGCGCCCCCGCCCCAATGACCAGCACTTTCGCTTGGGCCAGCCGTTGTTGATCCCACCAACCGATCAGCTTAAAGCGGTGAAACCGGTCGTCGCGCGCGGCGGTCGTTTCGTCGGTCGAAATGGTTAGCGGCTTATCTTCCATCGCCCCCGATTCCGCTCGCCGTTTGAAGAGTCGCGGTCGTCGAAATTGTTACCTCGCCAGCATAGGGCGACATTCAGCCCGCGGTAATTTCCGGCTGTAGCCGTAACACGTCACCGCTTTGGCAGGCCACATCGGCCAAACGTTGCTCATCCAGCAACTGCTTGCCCGACCGCTTGTGGTGGAATTTGTAACTCAGCGGTTGCCCGTCCGGCGCGGTTTGCGGCAGGTTCATCTTGTCGAGAAGGACAGCCAGAATGCGGTTGACCGGAGCGTCGTCGGGCAGTTCTACATCCTGGCGCTTATTGCCGGTCGCATCCCAAACCTGAACAGTAATCATCGCCATCGCCGTCCGGCTCCAACCGCGGGAATCCACACAAAAGAATCACTCGACCCAAGACAACACACAAGTGGGCGCAACAAGATTCGAACTTGTGACCTCTGCGGTGTGAACACAGCGCTCTAACCAACTGAGCTATGCGCCCCGATCTCTGTGATGCCGTAGTTTAGTGCAGCAAAGCCGCGTGGTCAAAGGGCGAGGCATCGCTCAGTTCCTCTCCCCCTGGAAGAGGCTAGGTGAGGGCATTCGATGCAGGCAGTTCACCCCGTCACCTTGTCACTTGCCTGTGGTTCGGCCGGCGGCGGTTCGAACTTGGGGGCGGTTGCCTCGTCGCGGTCGTCATAGTCATCGTAACGATCAGCGCTGCTGTAACTGCTACGCGATGGGCTGCTGTAGGGGTCAACGGCCGAGTTGAACTCCTTTTGCACATCGGTCAGCCCGCTTTTGAATTGGCTGTAGCTCTTGCCCAGGCTCTTGGCGACTTCCGGTAACCGCTTGCCGAACAGCAACACGGCGATCACGCCGATGATCACCAACTCTTGCATTCCCATACCGAACATGGTGGTACCTTTAGCTTATTGCGTAGCTTTGTGCGATGGTTAGTACTGCGAAACGAAAACGCAAACGGCCGCGCTGCGGTTTGCACTTGCGATGCGAAGCGACGAGCCGTTACGCCTGATCTTTCTCAGGCGGATCGGCGTCCAGGTCGTCTTCATCCTCTTCGCCTTGCACCCCTTTTTTGAACTCGGTCACGCCGCGGCCCAGGTTGCGCATTACGCTCGGCAACCGGCTGCCGAACAAAATCAGCACAATCACGGCGATCACAATCAACTCTTGCAGGCCGGGCATACCAATGCCCAGCAACGCGATATTTTGTAGTTCCAGCATCATGGTTTCAGGCCCTCAGCGCATCAGGTTTTCAGAAGGAAAACGGTGGGTATGCGACGAAGCGGCGAAAGCGGGCTCTCTAACCCAAGCGGCGTGAGCCGTCGTCTTGGGTAGGGCCGGAACCGAATCGCGTGTACCGAAAGGCAGTTGAGGAACGGGGCCAGCGGAAGGCCGTTTGGCTCGCTTCGCTGCAACCGCGCACCATCTGCCCGGAACATCTCTAATTGTACTCAGCCGCCAGCGGGTGTCAAACGCCTACTCCCACCACACTTTCGCCCGCATTTCTTCGATGTGATCGGCCACCAGCTGGCGAACTTCCCGCCCCTCGGCCAGCAGCGGATCGATCACTTCGGCCGGCACTTCATTGCCCCTGACCGTTTCCAGCGCTTCCAGCGCGTTGTCGGCCGCGGTCAGCGACTTCGTGCAATTCACAATGTTTCCGCAAATGAACTCATCGTCGTAGCCCATCCCGTGCCCGCCCGCGATCTTCGCCCCCACCACCAGGCTATCGCCGTAAGCAATCACCAACGGGTGCGAAGGGTCGAAGTCATCCTCCGGCAGCGCTTCCATATACGACTGCAACGCCTCATGCACTTGCAAGCCCCACTCGTAACTGCGGGTGTAGGCCGGCATCGCGTGCAATGCATCGTCTTCCGCTTGCACCTGCGCGGCAATCTCCGGGTCGTCCGCCGCCTCTTCGCAAAGGCGGTTCAGTTCATCAATGTCGAACTTCTCGTCGTCGTCAAACGGCCCCGACGAATCATCGCCTTCATCGTTCTTCGGCGGGCGGTCCCAACCCATCTCGCGATTGATAATCTCGTCCCGGTCGGGGTGATCGATCAGCGTCTCCAGCAGTTCGCCAAACTTCGCACTGCGGGCGTCGCTCTCCTGCATCATCCGCCGCCACTGGGCTTCGTTCATCGGCAAGTCGGGGGTCTCTTCGCTCATCACCACAATCTATCCGCTCACACACCTGATTGCAAAACCTTAACTCGAACGTTGCTCTTCTTTTGTATTTGGGATGGCTCCAAACGGGAAAGTTCACAGCCGACCGCATCAACGCGGTTGAGGGCAAAAATGTTCCGCCACGCCCCTGCCATCGTCGAACCGCCCCCGCGGCACCGGCGGATGCCCAATTCCCGGCGGTTGGTTTTTCAATCATTTTCCCTCTCCTTGTGGGAGAGGGTCAGGGTGAGAGGGCAGTTGTATTGCAACACGCGTGTTGCAAAACCTCGGAGGTTTTGCAACAGAAGGACCGTTTCCAGGGTCCCATTTTTTGTTACAAAACCTCTCGCATCCGTGCAACAACACTGTTGCAAAACCAAAGTAGCGGGGGCTTCCAGCCACCGCCGGAAGGTTGCGGAACGAATTCAGCATCCGATTCAGCACGCCAGCCGCACCCCGCTCCGCAACCACTTGCCGCCACTACCTTTACGTCAATCACCCTGTTCAGCACCCGCCAACCACCACTGCTGAATGTTCGCCCGTTTTCAACGCCGCCGCCAACCCCCTAACCACTGAACTGACAATCACTTACATCACTCCGTTCACCTCACCGCCAAGCCCAACTTTCAGCAACCCCCCGCTAGATCAAGGGCCGTGCTGAAAGTTACCTCTTTTCTCCCTCTCCCCGTGGGAGAGGGCCGGGGTGAGGGCAATCCGCACCCCACTTCGGCAGCCTTACAAGACGGCTGCACCCATTCATCCGTATAGTATACGCATATCCACATCCCTGTCAAGCGGTTGGTACACTTTTCTTGACAAATTTCCGAAATTGTCAGGACTCCTCCGCCAGCGCCACGATTGTCCTGGATGAGCGGATCGACGGTTCGTTATCTCGCCCCGTTGGGGCTTTGTTGTTCGAAGAACCTCGCATTCCCCAGGCGTTGCCTGGGGCTGGCTTATCGGACCCCGTTGGGGTCACGTCAGCGGCCTTGCGGCTGAAAACGCCCCAAAGGGGCAGCGATACTCCATGGCAAAGCCCCAACGGGCAACGCCGTGAAGCATTTTCACAGCGGAAATGGGGCCGGTTTGTGCCTGGCGGCAGAGCCGCCGCGGATACGCCGAAGGCGTTAAACATCATAGCCCAGCGTAAGCGACGA